>NZ_JBPQTK010000054.1:0-36999 GCF_051386315.1 Micromonospora sp. URMC 107 | reverse complement strand
GGGGCCCCCCCCCCGGCTTTTCGTGTCCACCGCCCAGCCCCCGCCACGCCCGCCGGGGGGGCGCGAACCGACCCGCGACAAGCGGGCCCGGCCCGCCCGAGGGGGCACGGGCGGAACGGATCGCGCGGTCCCGCCACGGGCGGCCACGCAACCCCCCGGCCGCACGCACCGGCCGGCCGTCGCGACCAGCCTGCCCCGTCAGAGGGTCTGGACGGTGGCGATGCGTTCCTCGAGCTGCTCGATGGTGGCCTGCGCGCTCGGCGGCCCGCCGCAGAGGCGGCGCAGCTCCGCGTGGATCTTCCCGTGCGGCTGCCCCGTGCGGTGGTGCCGGGCGGCCACGAGGGCGTTCAGTTGGCGCCGTAGGGCGACGCGACGCTGGGCGGCACTCATTGGTGCCGGCGGGGCCGTGGGCGCCTCAGCGGCCGCCTCAGCGGGCCTGGCGGCCCGGCGGCGCTGGGCCGCGAGCTGCTCCTGCTGCCGCTTGGTCAGCAGCAGGGCCACCTGGTCGGCGGTGAGTAGCCCGGGCAGGCCCAGGTACTCCTCCTCCTCGGGCGTCCCGGCCTGCGCGGCGGTGCCGAACGAGGCGCCGTCGAAGATCACCTGGTCCAGCTCGGCCGTCGCGGAGAGCGCGGCGAACCGCTTCTCCAGCTCGCCGCTGGCCTGGTCGGCGCGCTGGGCGCGCTCCAGCAGGTCGTCGTCGAAGCCCTCGCGGTCCTTCGGCTTGCCGAGCACGTGGTCCCGCTCGGCCTCCATCTCGCTGGCCAGCCCGAGCAGGTGCGGCACGCTGGGCAGGAAGACCGAGGCGGTCTCGCCGGGGCGGCGGGCGCGGACGAACCGGCCGATCGCCTGCGCGAAGTAGAGCGGGGTGCTGGCGCTGGTGGCGTACACGCCCACGGCCAGCCGGGGGATGTCGACGCCCTCGGAGACCATCCGGACCGCCACCAGCCAGCGCTGCTCGGACGCCGCGAACGTGGCGATCCGCGCCGAGGCGCCCACGTCGTCGGAGAGCACCACCGCCGCGCGCTCGCCGGTCACCTGCGCGATGAGCTTCGCGTACGAGCGGGCGGCCTGCTGGTCGCTGGCGATGATGAGCCCGCCGGCGTCGGGCATCCCGGCGTTGCGCAGCACGGTCAGCCGGGCGTCGGCGGCCCGCAGCACCTGGGGCATCCAGTCGCCCGCCGGGTCCAGCGCGGTGCGCCACGCCTGCGCGACGAGGTCCTGGGTCATCGGCTCGCCGAGCCGCGCCGCCAGTTCCTCCCCCGCGTTGGTGCGCCACCGGGTCTCCCCCGAGTACGCCAGGAAGAGCACCGGCCGGACGACGCCGTCGCGCAGCGCGTCGGCGTAGCCGTAGACCGAGTCGGCGCGGGAGCGCAGCAGGCCGTCCCCGCCCCGCTCGTAGCTGACGAACGGGATCGGGTTGTCGTCGGAGCGGAACGGGGTTCCGGTGAGCATCAACCGGCGCTCGGCGCCCTCGAAGGCGGCCTTCACCCCGTCGCCCCAGGAACGGCTGTCGCCCGCGTGGTGGATCTCGTCGAGGACGACCAGGGTGCGCCGGGTGAGGGTGCGCCGCTTGTGCACCTGGGGCGCCATGCCCACCTGCGCGTACGTCACGACGGCGCCGTGGAAGTCGGCGGAGGAGTGCAGGTCGGCGTTGCGGAACGCCGCGTCGAGCTGGATGCCGACCCGGGCCGCCGCCTGCGCCCACTGGGTCTTCAGGTGCTCGGTCGGGGCCACCACGGTCACCGCCTCGACGGTGCCGTCGGCGAGCAGCTCGGCGGCGATCCGCAGGGCGAAGGTGGTCTTTCCGGCGCCCGGGGTGGCGACCGCCGTGAAGTCGGGGTCCCGCCGGCGCAGGTACTCCACGAGTGCCTTGCGCTGCCATGCGCGCAGTGCCGGAAACGTCTCGATCGCCGGCAACCGGGCCGCCACGGGAAGCTCCTCTCCGACCGCCTGACGGCGGACCCCGGGCGAGGGCCACGGGTACCGCCGCCCATGAAAACGCCTCCGCGCAGATGGTGCCGCGAAGGCCGACTCAGCATAACCAGCACGGGCCGCCGGACCCAGCCGACGCCACGCTGGTCACATCCGCCACCCGGGTCAGGGGTGGCTGCCGCGGGTTCCCGTACGCGGGGGACGCAGGGTGGCCACCGGCGCCGACCAGCGCCGCCGCAGCGCCACCAGGCGGAGCAGGAAGACCACCGCTGCCGCCGCGGTCAGCCAGCCGGCGTTGGCGTGCCCGAGGGCGTCCAGCAGCGCCACGAGGATCGAGCCGGCGAGCGCGGCCACGGCGTAGATCTCCCGCCGCAGCACCACCGGGATCTCGGCGGTGAGCAGGTCCCGCCCGAGACCGCCGCCGATCGCGGTGAGCATGCCGATGACGCAGGCGCCCACCGGCGGCACCTGGGCGTCGAGGGCCTTGACCGTGCCGGTGACGGTGAACAGCCCCAGCCCGGCCGCGTCCAGCACCAGCACGGTGGTGCGCAGCCGGGCGAACTGGGGATGCAGCCAGAAGACGGCGGCGGCGGTGACGGCGGCCGTGGCGGCGTACCGCCAGTCGCCGAAGGCCAGCGGCGGCGCCTCGTCGATCGCCAGGTCCCGGAAGATCCCGCCGCCGAGCGCGGCCACGAAGCCGACGAAGACGACGCCGAAGAGGTCGAGCCGTTTGGCCACCGCCGCGGAGGCCCCGGAGGCGGCGAAGACCGCCACTCCGGTGAGGTCGGCGAGGAGCAGGGCGGTGGAGGTGGTCACCGGCGAAGGTTACGTGCGCGACCGGGGAGGCCGCCCACGGTCACTCGCCCCAGGAGTCGTAGATCTCCTTGCACTTCGGGCAGACCGGCGAGCCGGGCTTGGCGGCCTTGGTGACCGGGAAGGTCTCCCCGCACAGCGCCACGACGAAGGTGCCCATGACGGCACTCTCGGCGATCTTCTCCTTACGCACGTAGTGGAACATCTCGGGACCGGTGTCGGCGTCCTTCAGCTCCGGACGCTCGAGAACCTCTGTGCTCACTTCTGCACCTCCGACCGTCAAGTCTGGCAGGTCACCCCCGGTCCGGTCCACTGCAGGTAACCCGGACGGGGGCCGTACGGTGGTGACGTGACCGACTTTCACATCCGCTACGGCAGCGAGGTTGCCGACGCCCTGCGCGACGGGCGTCCCGTCGTCGCCCTGGAGAGCACCATCGTCTCGCACGGCCTTCCCCGGCCGGACAACCTCCGGGTGGCCCGCGAGATCGAGCAGGCCGTCCGCGACGCGGGTGCGGTCCCGGCGACCATCGGCATGGTCGGCGGGCGGCTCGTGGTGGGCCTGGACGACGCGGAGCTGACCCGGCTCGCCACCGTCGACGGGGTCGCCAAGCTCTCCGTACGCGATCTCGCCCTCGCCGCCGCGACCGGCGCGGACGGCGCCACGACCGTGGCCGCGACCAGCGCGGTGGCCGCCGCCGCCGGGATCGGGGTGTTCGCCACCGGCGGCCTCGGCGGGGTGCACCGGGAGGCGGCGCAGACCTTCGACGAGTCGGCCGACCTGGTCACCCTGGCCCGGACGCCGATCGCGGTGGTCTGCGCCGGGGTCAAGTCGATCCTCGACGTGGGCGCGACCCTGGAGCGGCTGGAGACCCTCGGCGTCGGCGTGGTCGGCTTCCGGACCCGGCGCTTCCCCGGCTTCTTCATCACCGACGGCGGCTTCGACCTGGACTGGTCGCTGGACTCGGCCGAGCAGGTCGCGGACGTGCTGGCGGCCCGGGAGCAGCAGCGCGTGCACCACGGCGGCCTGATCGTGGCCAACCCGCTGCCGACCGACGAGCAGCTCGACCCGGAGCTGCACGACCGGACCCTCGCCGACGGGCTGGCCCTGCTGGAGCGCGACGGGGTGACCGGCAAGGCCGTGACGCCCTACCTGCTCGCGCACTTCCACTCGGCGACCGAGGGGGCGAGCCTGGCGGTGAACGTCCGGATCATCCTGCGCAACGCCGACCTCGCCGCCCGGATCGCCGTCGCCGCGGCCGCCCGCCGCGCCGGGGCATGACCGCAGGCCGCGTCCTCGTCGTCGGTGACCTGATCACCGACGTGGTGGCGGTGCTGGCCGGGCCGATGGCCACCGGGTCGGACACGCCCGCGGCGATCCGGTTCAGCGGCGGCGGGCAGGCCGCCAACACGGCGGCCTGGCTCGCGGCCCAGGGCGTACCGGTCACGCTGGTCGGTGCCGTCGGCGACGACGACGCCGGGCGGGACCGGGTGGCCGAGCTGGAACGCGCCGGGGTCGACTGCGCGACGACCGTGTGCCCCGGCCGCGCCACCGGGACGGTCATCGTGCTGGCCACGGCCGGGGAGCGGTCGATGATCACGGAGCGGGGCGCGAACCTGCGGCTGGCCCCGGCCGACGTCGACGCGGCGCTGGCCGCGTCGCCGGACGCGCGGCACCTGCACCTGTCCGGGTACACGCTGCTGGACGACGAGTCCCGACCGGCGGGGCTGCGCGCGCTGGCCGCCGCCCGCGAGCGCGGGCTCACCGCCAGCGTCGACGCGGCCTCCGCGGCCCCGCTGCGGCGGGTCGGCGCGGCGGCCTTCCTGTCCTGGGTACGCGGGGTCGACCTGCTCCTGGTCAACGCCGACGAGGCGACGGTGCTGGCCGGTGGGATGGACCCGGCGGCGCAGGGGCGGGCGCTGTCGGCCTCCGCCCGGCGGGTCGTGGTCAAGCAGGGCGCGGCCGGGGCGGTCTGGGTGGACCGGGACTCCTCGGCCACCGTGGCGCCGGCGCGCCGGGTGGCGGTGGTCGACGTCACCGGGGCCGGGGACGCGTTCGCGGCCGGGCTGCTGGCCGCCTGGCTCGACGGCGCGCAGCCGGCGGTGGCGCTGGGCCGCGCCGGCGACCTCGGCGCCCTCGCCGTCTCCCAGGTGGGCGCCCGCCCCTGACCTCAGGGCTCGACGTCGATGATCTTGTGGGGGCGTTCCTCGGCGGTGAGGCTCATCGGCGGGGTCTCGTCCCGGTGTCGCGGCTGGAACCGGTTGGCCAGCCGGTGCTGCTCCTTGGGCGGGCGGTCGTTGGCCAGCAGGACCGCCAGCCAGGGGATGAGCACCATCCCCAGGGCCACCATCGGCAGCCAGAGCCAGAGCAGCGGGGCCTGCACGCCGACCAGGACGGCACCGACGATCACGCAGGCCACCCGGATGCCCATCATCAGCACGTAGCGCTTCTGACGGCTGGTGAGCTGGTCGTCCTGGCTGCGCGAGGCGTCGGTGATCAGGATCGGCTGGTACGCCTGACGCTTCACCACGGACCTCCTCGAGGGGGTTACACCCCATCCTGTCACCTGCGACGCGTGATCAGCGAAAATCGCTCGACCCGGCCTCGTGTTACCTGCGTGGTACGCTCGCGCCGTGGGCAGCAGGTTCAGCTTCACCGACGAGGCGTTGGCCAACCTGAGGGTCTACGACGTCACGCCCGGGGAAGTCTGGGAGGCGCTGCACAGCACCCGCCGGGTGATCCGGCACCTCGGCGACGACGTGATGGTCGTCTACGCCGCCGCCCGCCGGGGGCGCCGGTTGGCCGTGCTGCTCGCCGAGGCCGACGGCACCGACAACGACTGGGACATCCTCTCCGCCCGCGAGCTGAGCGACGTCGAGGCGAAGCGCTACGACGAGGCCGTGCGGAGATCTCGCCGATGAGGAGGCGGTGACGATGAACCGTAACGACGCGACCAAGCAGTTCCACAGCGGCGGTGACCGGCTCGCGGAGCTGATCGACGGGAGCCAGCAGGTGGAGCTGCCCACCCCCGACACCGACACCCCCATGGTCAGCCGCTCGGTACGCCTGCCACTGGAGACGTACGAACGGGTCCGCGCCGCCGCCGACGCGCGCGGCATCGGGGTCACCACGCTCATGCGGCAGTGGATCGAGGCCGGCCTGGCCGACCTGGACGACTCGGCCACGGTCTCCCTCGCCGACGTCCGGCGGGCGCTGGCCGCCCTCTCCCGGCCGACCGCCGCCTGACCCGACCGGTCACGGCGCGGGAAACTCGCCCCCGCCGGTCCCGCCGTGCCCGAGCGGCGACGCGGCCGGCTCGGGCGGGCGACCTCTGCTGCGCCACGCGTCGGCGGACGCCACCCCCGCCAGCACCAGGGCGACGAGCGCCAGCGCCAGCATGGGCGGCCCCAGGGTGAGCGCCGGCGACAGCAGGAGCAGCGCCAGCAGGCCCACGACCCGCGACCGGGACACCCGGCCGAAGATCTCGTACTCGAAGCGGGCCCGGGCCGCCAGGAAGATCGCCGGGCCGCCGACGACGAAGACCAGCCAGGTCGGGTCGGTCCGCCCGTGGGGGTGCGCGATCACCAGTTCGTAGCCCACGGCGGTGCTGAGCACACCGATCACGATGACCAGGTGGGTGCTGCTGGCGGAGGCGCCGAGCCGCCCGGGCGAGCGGGCCTCCCGCAGCGCCTCGGCGAGCAGGTGGCCCGCCCGGTGGAAGTAGATCCGCCAGAGCAGCGCCGTGGTGAGGAAGGCGGTCGCGAAGGCGCCGGCCCGGTCGGCGGTGAACTCCGCGCCGGTGTAGGTCAGCCCGATGACCAGGATGGTCTCCCCCAGCGAGATGAGGAAGATCTGCTGGTACCGGTCGGCCAGGTGCTCGCCGGCGATCAGCCAGCCGGCGGTGCGCGCCGGGCCCAGCCGGGGCAACGGCCAGCCGAGCAGCAGGCCGGTGTAGTCGACGACCACGGCGAGCGTCCAGAGCGGCAGGCGCAGCTGCTCCGGCCCGAACGCCCCGGCCAGCCACGGCACGGCGCCCGCGACCGCCCAGGCGAAGAGTCGCCACGGCACGGTGCGGCGCGGATGGCGGCGCAGGGCCGTGGCGATGACCAGCGGGCGGACGAGCATCACCGCCAGGTACGCCAGCACGAACGAGGGTGCCCGGTCCTCGAACGCCCGGGGCAGCGCCACGGCCATCACCATGGCGCCGAACATCGACCCGACCACGACGAACTGGATCACCGGCTGCTCCGGCTCGTACCGGCTCGTGACCCAGGTGGTGATCGACCAGAGCAGCCACAGGGCCAGGAAGAGCACGCCCGTGCGCCCGATCTCGGCGAGCAGGATCCCGACGGAGCCTCCGGTGCCGTCGATCAGGCGCAGCGAGACCCGGGTCAGCGCGAAGACGAAGACCAGGTCGAAGAAGAGCTCCAGGAAGGTGGCCCGGGGCGAACTGTCCTCCGGCCGCAGCAGCCGCCCGCCGCGTTCGTCCGTCATCGGTTGCCCGTCGTCGCCATCCTGGCTACAACGACCGCCGCGACGTGGCGGTTGCGTCAGCCCCCGGCGGTCTTCGCCTTCGCCGCCGCCTTCATCTGCTGCTTGTACTCGCGCACCCGGCGCAGCGAGTCCGCGTCGGTGACGTCGGCCACCGACCGGTGGGCGTCCGGCTCGCCGTAGCCGCCGGCCGCCTCCCGCCAGCCCTCGGGCGTGACCCCGAACCGCTTGCCGAGCAGCGCGAGGAAGATCTGCGCCTTCTGCGCGCCGAAGCCGGGCAGCTCACCGATGCGGCGCAGCAACTCCCGGCCGTCGGCCGCGTCGGACCAGAGCCGGGCGGCGTCGCCGTCGTACCGGTCGACGAGGACCCGGCACACCTCCTGGACCCGGGCCGCCATCGCCTTCGGAAAGCGGTGCAGGGCCGGCGGCCGGGCGAAGAGGGCGACCAGCGCCTCCGGGTCGTGCTCGGCCAGTTCCCGGGCGTCCAGGTCGCGTCCGAGCCGCTCCGCCAGCACGTACGGCGAGGAGAACGCCTTCTCCATCGGCACCTGCTGGTCGAGGACCATGCCGAGCAGCAGCGCCAGCGGGCTGCGCGCCAGCAGCCGGTTGGCCTCGGGGTCGATGGGCAGTGCGAGCGTCATGGCGACAATGCTGTCACCACCCGCAGCGGCCGGTACCCGGACACGCGCGTCGGGTACGCACATCGGTCCCGGACGGCGACCACCGGGCCGGAGGATCGGCCGGGCGGCCGCGTGCCCGCGCCGGGCACCAGGCAGGATGGCGACGTGGACGAACACGACATGTTGCTCTCCCCCGCCGGGGTCGAGGCGCTGCGGACCGCGCTGACCCGGGCCGGGTTCACCTCGAACGGCATCGCCACCCGCCTCGGCCCGCAGGCCACCGGCGGGGTGGCCCGCAACGACTTCCGGGCGGCGCTGCGCGCCACCGGGGACGGCGACCCGCTCGACACCCTGATCCGGGTGTTCGTCTGCGAGCAGACCGAGCCGGAGGCCGCCGTGGCGGCCGCGCTGGCGCCGCTGTCGCTGGCCGAGGCGCTCGCCGGGGGCCTGGTCGAGCGGCACGGCGACGGGCTGCGGATGGGCGTGGACCTCGAGCCGTACGGGGACGACTGGTGGGTGCTCGCCGACGTGCCCGCGAGCGCCCGGCCCGGCCGCCCGCTGCACGCCGAGCACGTCCTCGGCATCGGCGGGGCGACGCAGACGCTGATCGGCGCGACCGTCCGCCGCCCCGTCGAGGCCGCGCTGGACCTGGGCACCGGCTCCGGCGTGCAGGCCCTGCACCTGGCCACGCACGCGCGGCGGGTCACCGCCACCGACCTCTCGGCGCGGGCGCTGCGCTTCGCCGCCACCACCGCCGCGCTCAACGGCCAGGACTGGGAGCTGCTCCGCGGCGACCTGGTCGCCCCCGTCGCCGGGCGGCGCTTCGACCTGGTGGTGAGCAACCCGCCGTTCGTGGTCGGCCCCGGCACCACCACGCACGTCTACCGCGACTCGGGGCGGGTCGGCGACGCGATCGGCGCGGAGCTGGCCGCCGCCGCGCCCGGCCTGCTCACCGAGGGCGGCACCATGCAGTACCTGGCCAACTGGGTGCACGTCGCCGGGGAGGACTGGGGCGAGCGGGTGACCGGCTGGTTCGCCGGCACGGGACTGGACGCCTGGGTCATCCAGCGCGAGGTGGCCGACCCGATGGCGTACGTCAACCTCTGGCTCACCGACGTCGGCGAGGCGGCCGACCCGCGCCGGATGGCGGACTGGCTGGACTGGTTCGACGCGCACAAGGTGGAGGCGATCGGCTTCGGCATCGTCTCGCTGCGCCGCGCCGGGCACGACGACCCGGTCGTCCGGGTGGAGGACCTGCGCCAGCGGGTCGAGGCGCCGCTCGGCGACCGCGTCGGCGCGTGGTTCGACCGTCAGGACTGGCTCCGCGCCCGCGACACCGACGGGCTGCTCGACGCCCGCTTCCGGGCCGCCGACGGCCTCCAGCTGCGGCAGGAGGCGACCATGGGCGACGAGGGCTGGGCGGTGGACCGGCAGGTGCTGGCCATGCCGCACGGCCTGCGCTGGACCGAGGAGATCGACCCTCTCGTCCTGGCCCTGGTCGGCGGGGCCGACGGGCGGCTGCCGCTGCGCGACCAGCTCGCCCTGCTCGCCGCCGCGCACGACGTCGCTCCCGAGGAGCTGGCCGAGGCGGCGGGGCCGATCGTCGCGCACCTCGTCGAGCGCGGCTTCATCGAGCCGGCGGCCGACTGATGCGGGCCGTGGTGCAGACCGTCGGCCGGGCCTGCGTGACGGTCGACGGCGAGGTGGTCGGCGCGATCGACGACGGGCTGCTGGTGCTGCTCGGGGTCACCCACACCGACACCGTCGAGACCGCCGGCACGATGGCCCGCAAGGTGCACGAGCTGCGGATCCTCGACGACGAACGGTCCGCTGCGGACACCGGCGCGCCGATCCTGGTGGTCAGCCAGTTCACCCTCTACGGCGACGCCCGCAGGGGCCGCCGCCCGAGCTGGACCGCGGCCGCTCCGGCCGAGGTGGCGGAGCCCCTGGTGACGGCGGTCGTGGAGGCGCTGCGCGCCCGGGGCGCGAAGGTGGAGACCGGCCGCTTCCGCGCCCACATGCTGGTGGAGAGCGTCAACGTCGGCCCCCGCACGGTGCTGCTCGAACTCTGACCGGCCCCGCAGGCCGGTGGCGGAGTCGCGCCGTGGCACAACCCCGCCGCCGGCAACTGTTCACGCGGGTGGAGTGACGACGGTAGAACCGTCGCATGTCATCCCCCTCACAGCCCTTCACCTGGGGCCGCGCGAGACGGCGGCTGACCGCCGCCGCGTCGGCCGGTCTGGTCGCGGCCGGCCTCGCCGCGATCCAGACGCCGGCCACGGCGGCCGGCCCGCCCCCGGCCGCCCCCGCCGCCACCCGGGACACCCACACCGTCACCCTGATCACGGGCGACGTGGTCACGGTGACCACCCTCGCCGACGGCAGAGCCACCGCCGAGGTCGACCGGCCCGACGACGCCACCGGCGGCGTACGCGTCCGGCAGAGCGGCGACGACCTCTACGTCCTGCCCGACGAGGCGCTGCCGCTGCTCGACGGCGGCAAGCTCGACCGGCGGCTGTTCAACGTCACCGACCTCATCGAGATGGGGTACGACGACGCGAAGAGCCCGACGCTGCCGCTGATCGCGGCGTACACCGCGGCGAAGGCCCGCTCGGGGAAGCCGGCCGCCCCGCGCGGCGCGAAGCTCGTCCGCGACCTGCCCAGCATCCGGGGCGCGGCGCTGTCCACCGAGAAGAAGCAGGTTCGGACCTTCTGGTCCACCGTCGCGCCCGCCACGGCGGCGGCGCCGGCCAGGGCCCTCGGCGCGGGGGTGGGGAAGCTCTGGCTCGACGGCCGGGTGACGGCGGCGCTGAAGGAGAGCGTGCCGCAGGTCGGCGCGCCCGCCGCCTGGGCCGCCGGGTACGACGGCAGCGGGGTGACCGTGGCGGTGCTCGACACCGGGGTCGACCCTGGTCACCCCGACCTGGCCGGCCAGATCGACGACAAGGCCAGTTTCGTGCCGGGCGAGGACACCTCGGACGTGAACGGACACGGCACCCACGTCGCCTCGACGATCGCGGGCACCGGCGCGGCCTCCGGCGGCGACCACCGGGGCGTCGCCCCGGGCGCGGACCTGATCGTCGGCAAGGTGCTCAACGACGCCGGGCAGGGCCTGAACTCCTGGATCATCGCCGGCATGCAGTGGGCGGCCGAGTCCGGCGCCGACGTCGTCAGCATGAGCCTGGGCGACGGGTCGCTGACCGACGGCACCGACCCGATGGCGGCCGCCGTGGAGACGCTGTCCGCGCGGCACGGCACGCTCTTCGTCGTCGCCTCCGGCAACGCCGGCCCGCAGACCATCGGGTCGCCCGGCACCGCGCCGAGCGCGCTGACCGTGGGCGCCGTCGACAAGCAGGACGCGCTGGCGCCCTTCTCCAGCACCGGCCCGCTGGCGCGCACCGGCGCGCTCAAGCCGGACCTCACCGCGCCCGGCGTCGGGATCACCGCGGCCCGCTCGCAGCAGGCCGCCGGCGAGGGCGCGTACCAGAGCATGGACGGCACGTCGATGGCCACGCCGCACGTCTCCGGGGCCGCCGCGATCCTCGCCCAGAAGCACCCGGGCTGGTCCGGGCAGCAGCTCAAGGACGCGTTGACCAGCAGCGCCAAGGGCCTCGCCGACGAGTACCGGCCGTACCAGGTGGGCACCGGCCGGCTGGACGTCGCGGCGGCGGTGCGCGCCACCGTACGGGCCACCGGCTCGGCGTTCTTCGGCACCTTCGACTGGCCGCACGAGCCGACCGACGCCCCGGTCACCCGGTCGGTGACCTTCACCAACGCCGGCACCACCCCCGTGACCCTCGACCTCGCCCTGACCGGCGGGGGCCCGTTCGCGCTGGGCGCCTCCTCGGTGACGGTGCCGGCGGGCGGCAGCGCCGACGTCGCGGTGACGGGCGACCCGCGCGGCGCCGTCCACGGTGAGCTGACCGGCTACCTGGTCGGCACCGACGCCGCCACCGGGACGGCGGTCACCCGCACCGCCCTGGGCCTGCTCAAGGAGCCCGAACGGCACGACCTGACGATCAAGCTCATCGGCCGCGACGGCGAGCCCGCCAGCGCGGTGGTCCTGGTGCACCGGGCCGGCGACCGCAACCCCTCGCACTACCCGGTCGACGGCGAGCGGACGCTGCGGCTGCCGCCGGGCAACTACACGGTGGAGGCGGCACTCGACGTGCCCGGCGAGCGGCCCGACCGCCTCGGGTTCGCCCTGCTGGTGGACCCGGAGACCGTGCTGGACCGCGCTGCCGAGGTGACGCTGGACGCGCGCCGGGCACGCCTGCTCGACACCACCACGCCGGAGCGGACCGAGGACCGGCAGCGCCGGCTGGACTACACGGTCGGCTACGACGAGGGCAACGACTTCCGGGCGGCGTACCAGCTGCCGGTGCGCTACGACGACCTCTACGTCCTGCCCACCGAGCCGGTCGGCAAGGGCTCGTTCACCATGGCGGCCCGCTGGCGCAAGGGCGAGCCCATGCTGAGCCTGCGCGTCCCCGGCCAGCCCCCGGTCGACGCCACGGTCCAGCCGGGCAGCACCGTCACCGCCGGCACGGAGTCGCTGCGGCCGGTCCACGCCGGCACGGGCGCCCCGGGTGAGTACGCCGGGCTCGACGTCAGGGGCCAGGCCGTGGTGGTGACCCGCAGCGACGCGGTGAGCCCGCCGGAGCGCGGCGCCGCGGCAGCGGCGGCCGGGGCGAAGCTGCTGCTCGTCGTCCACGACGGCGCCGGCATCCTCAACGAGTACGTCGGCGAGTCCCCCATCCCCGTCGCCACCGTGCACCGCGACGCCGGGAAGCAGCTGATCGCCGCGGCCCGGGGCGGGCCGCGGAAGCTGACCGTCGCCCGGGTCCCGTACGCCGGCTACGTCTACGACCTGGTCCGGGTCTGGCCCCGACAGGTGCCGGACCAGCCGCTCGCCTACCACCCCCGCCAGCGGGACCTGGGCCGGATCGACGCCCGCTACCACGCGGCCGTGGACGCCCCCGGCGCCGGCTACCGGTACGACATGGTCTTCAGCCCCTCGTTCGGCTTCCAGGAGCCCGAGTCGCACCCGGGCACGCGCACCGAGTGGGTCACGCCCGATGTGGTCTGGCACGAGGTGCACGACCAGGGCGGCTGGACCGACACCGCCTACCTGAACACGTACGTCGGGGGCACCACGACCAGGCTGGACTGGTTCGCGCCGGCCGTCCGGCCGGCCTTCAGCCGGGCGTTCGGGGTGCGCAACAGCCGCTACCGGGACTACCTGACCCTGAACGTGCAGGCCTGGAGCCCGTCGGACGACGTGCTGGAGCACGGCGGCAACCTGGAGTGGGGCTCGGTGCCGACCCACCTCAAGCTCTACCAGGGCGACAAGCTGGTGGGCGAGAACACCTGGAACGCCGACCTCCAGTGGACGCCGGTGCCCGCCGGCACGCTGCCGTACCGCCTGGTGCTGGAGGCCTCGCGACCGGCCGAGCGGTGGCGGCTCTCCACCCGCACGCGCACCGAGTGGGACTTCGTCTCCGGCTCGAACGACGCCGACACCTTCGTCCCGTTCGCGCTGCTCCAGCTCGACTACGCGCTGGAGACCGACCTGCGCGGCGACGTCAGGGCGGGCACCCGCCAGCGGATCAGCGTCAAGGCCGGGCCGCAGCCGGGCGGCACCGGCACCGGCACGGTGACGTCGGTCACTCTGGACGTCTCGTACGACGACGGCGCCACCTGGCAGAAGGTGACCCTGAGTAAGGGCGCGGGCGACCTCTGGGACGGCTCGCTCACGCTGCCGAAGCAGTCGGGCGGCTTCGTGTCGGTGCGCGCCAGCGCCACGACGGACGCCGGCTTCGGCATCCGGCAGGAACTCATCCGGGCGTACGGCCTGCGGTGACAGGGCCGGCGGGGCCCCGGGACGGTACGCGTCCCGGGGCCCTTCCCGACGATCGGCCGGGCCGCCCGGGCTGGTCGGGACCGGCGGGCATGTCCCATACTCTGCGTGCCGCGGCGGGCAGAGGGAGGCAGCCACCGATGCTGGGCGCGTTGGGCCTGAGCCCGGAGGACGAGGCGGTCTACGGCCTGCTGGTCCGACGGTCCCAGGCCGGCCGGGCCGAGCTCAGCGACGCCCTGCGGATGCCGGCGGCTACGGTCGAGGCGGCGCTGTCGCAGCTGACGGCGTACGGGCTGGTGAAGCGCGGCCCGGACGGGCAGTTCTCCGTGGCGCCGCCCGCCGTCGCGCTCGGGGCGCTGATCAGCGAGCAGCGGGGCGCCCTGCGCAGCGCGGAACTCGCGTTGGTCACGCTCGCCGAGGAGTACCGGTCGTCGATCGCGGGACGCACGATCGACGAGCTGATCGAGGTGGTCAGCGGCGTCGACGCCGTCCGGCACCGGTTCGCGCAGGTGCAGCACGCCGCCCGCACGGAGGTGCGCAGCTTCGTCACCACCCCGTTCATCGCCGTACCGCCGGGCACCAACGCCGTGGAGTCGGCGGCGGTCCGTCAGGGGGTGCGCTTCCGGGTGGTGATCGACCGGCCGACGCTGGCCGAACCGGGGGTGGTGGCCGAGACGCTGGAGTCGCTGCGCGACGGCGTCCAGGTGCGGGTGGTCGACCACCTGCCGATCAAGCTGGTCCTGGCCGACGCGGAGCTGGCCCTGGTGCCGTTGACCGCCACGCCCGGTGGCGAGCCCGGCGCGGTACTGCTGCACCGCACCGGGCTGCTGGCGGCGATGGACGCGCTGTTCGAGATCGTGTGGCGGCACGCCCACCCGCTCGACTCGGCGGCGCTGACCGGCCCCGCCGGCGACCGGACCGCCGCGCAGGCGGCCTACGGCCCGACCGAGCTGGACCGGAGGATCCTGGCGCTGCTGCTGGCCGGGCTCACCGACCCGGTCGTCGCCGCCCAGCTCGACCTGTCGTTGCGGACCCTCCAGCGGCGCCTGCGCCACCTGATGGACCTCGCGGGGGTGGAGACCCGGATGCAGCTCGGCTGGCACGCCGCGCGCCACGGCTGGGCCTGACCGCCCGGCGCGCATCGCGTCAGGAGAAGAGGCCGCGGCGCTGGAGCGACTGGCGGATCCAGCCGTCGAGCTGGGGGGTGAAGTCGGTGCGCTCGGCGGTGGCGTGGTCGACGGTGAAGCGGCCGAAGGCGTCCCGGCCCTCGGTGAACAGGCCGCCGCGCTTGTCCAACTCCAGCACCACCTGGATCTGCTGCGGGTCGGTGACGAGGGTGACCTCCAGCTGGTTGATCGCCCCGGCGTACTGCGGCGCCGGGTAGAACTCGATCTCCTGGTAGAAGGGCAGGGTCTGCCGCACGCCGTAGATGTGGCCCCGCTCCACGTCGGCCCGGGCGAACCGGAAGCCCAGCCGCAGGAACGCCTCCAGGATCTTCTGCTGCGACGGCAGCGGGTGCACCGCCACCGCGTCCAGGTCGCCCTTGTCGACCGAGCGGGCCACCTCCAGCTCCGTACGCAGCCCCATCGTCATCCCGTGCAGGTGCTGCCCGTACAGCTCGGTGAGCGGCGTCTCCCACGGCACGGCGAAGCGGAACGGGATGTCGTGGCGCTGCCCCGCGTCGAGCCGGAACGCGCCGGTGACGGCCTGCCGGTGGAACTCCTGCGTGGTCTCGTAGTCGTTGTCGCCGCTCTCGACCTCGACCCGGGTGACCAGGCCCAGGGCGACGTACGACACGTCGACGAGGTGGTCGCCGCCGGCCACGTGGACGACGCCCTCCAGCTGACCGCCGGGGCGGCAGTTCGGATTCGTCAGCACGGTTTCCACGGACGGGCCACCCACACCCATCGCCTGCATGAGCCGCTTGAAGACCACGACACCCTCCATAACCTGTTTGGTGCGCCGACGTCGCCGGCGGCGCCGGCCATGTCGGCCGACCGATGGCACGGTAACCGCCCGCGGCAACAAGCGCTCGGCGACGAAGCGCCCACGCTGAGCAGGCCATCGACGGAATTCGTGTCGGGTCCCCGATCGCCTCACTCCCGTTTCACGCCCCGCCCGCCAAGCTGTGTGTCACACCGGCACCACTGGGCCGGAACCAACGGCACAGACGTGGACACGGGGAGAAACTGAGATGGCCCTGCAGATGACGGAGCACCGGACGCGCCCGGCCGGCACCACCGAGGCCGCGAGCGCCACCGACACCCTGACCGACCTCGACGCCACCGACGAGCGTGGCGTCTCCACGGACCTGGTCCGGGCGTACCTGAACGGGATCGGTCGGACGAAGCTGCTGACCGCCGCCCAGGAGGTCGACCTCGCCAAGCGGATCGAGGCCGGCCTGTTCGCCGAGGAGAAGCTGGCGACCTGCACCCCCGTCTCGGCGGAGCTGCGGGCCGACCTGGAGCTGATCGTCGCGCAGGGCCGGGCCGCGAAGGACCACCTGCTGGAGGCGAACCTGCGCCTCGTGGTCAGCATCGCCAAGCGCTACACGGGTCGCGGCATGGCCTTCCTCGACCTGATCCAGGAGGGCAACCTCGGCCTGATCCGCGCGGTCGAGAAGTTCGACTACGCCAAGGGCTACAAGTTCTCCACGTACGCCACCTGGTGGATCCGGCAGGCGATCACCCGGGCGATGGCCGACCAGGCCCGCACCATCCGCATCCCGGTGCACATGGTCGAGCAGGTCAACCGCATGGTCCGGGCCCGCCGCGAGCTCTCCGTCTCGCTGGGCCGTGAGCCCACCGTCGCCGAGGTGGCCCGGGCCATGGACATCCCGGAGTTCCAGGTGATCGAGCTGATCTCGTACGACCGGGAGCCGGTGAGCCTCGACCAGGCCGTCGGTGAGGACGGCGAGAGCGCGCTCGGCGACTTCGTCGCCGCCGTCGACCCGAGCGCCGAGCCGGGCGACGCCGCCGCGCAGGGCGAGCTGCGCAACGAGGTCAGCATCGTGCTCTCCACCCTCTCCCAGCGCGAGCAGGCCGTGATCCGGCTCCGGTTCGGCCTCGACGACGGCCGGCAGCGCACCCTCGACGAGGTCGGCCGGGAGTTCGGCCTGTCCCGGGAGCGGATCCGGCAGATCGAGAAGGTGACCCTGCTGAAGCTGCGCGACCCGGAGCGGGCGCAGCGCCTGGAGGCGTACGCCTGCTGACCTCCTCCGGACCACGCGGGGCCCCGGCGGTTCGCCGGGGCCCCGCGTGGCGTCCGGGCCGGGTTCCTTGACCCGGGCCGGCCGACGGGCTACCAACGGGTGTGAACTGGACCCTGGAAGTGGTGGTCGTGCCGGTCTCCGACGTGGACCGGGCCAAGTCGTTCTACGCCGACCAGCTCGGCTTCGCCGTGGACCACGACACGGTGATCGACGACGACGCGCGGATCGTGCAGCTGACCCCGCCCGGCTCGGGCTGCTCGATCGTGATCGGCAAGGGGGTGCTGCCGGACATGCCGCCGGGCTCGCTCAAGGGCCTCCAACTGGTCGTGCCCGACCTGCGCCGGGCGCGGGCGGAGCTGGTCGGACGCGGCGTCGAGGTCAGCGAGATCCAGGTCGTCGGCGTCAATCCCCGCCCGGTGCCGGACCCGCTGGACAACGTCGGCTTCGTCCACTTCGCCGACCCCGACGGCAACGCCTGGGCGGTGCAGCAGATCTCCGCGCGGGCCTGACCGCTCCACCGCCGCGAAGGGCGTCCTCCGCGGGCGACGGGAGGGCGCCCTTCCTCACAGCCGGCGGGGCCCGGTGTCGGGGCGGGCCACGGCGGAACCGACCCGGACGGTGGCGTGCAGCACCGAGATGCCGTCGGGGCGGGCGAGCACCGGATTGAGGGTCAGCGCGCGCACCCGGGGCTGCTCGTCGGCGAGCCGGCCGACCCGCAGCAGCAGGTCCGCCAGGGCCGCCCGGTCCACCGGCGCCGCGCCCCGGTGCCCGCGCAGCAGCGGCGCCGCCCGGGGCTCGTCGACCAGCTCGACCGCGTCCAGGTCGGTCAGCGGCACCGCCCGCCAGGCCCGGTCGCCGAGCAGTTCGGTGGCGACGCCGCCGAGCCCGAAGCCGACCACCGGCCCGAACGCCGGGTCCTCCACCAGCTCGACCACGCAGGCCACGCCGGGTGGGACCATCGGCTGGACCAGGACGTCCGCGCCGAAGACCGCCGACATCTCCGCGTACGCGCGGTGGACCGTGGCCGCGTCGGGCAGGTCGAGCCGGACCGCGCCGAGGTCGAGCCGGTGCCGCAGGCCGGGGGCGGCTGCCTTGAGGGCCACCGGGAAACCCAGGCGGGCCGCCGCGTCGACGGCCGCCTCGGCGGAGCGCACCGGCACGGAACCGACCACGTCGATGCCGTACGCCGCGAGCAGCCCCACCGGGTCGAGGGCCTCCGGGTGCAGCGCGGCGTGCGCCGCCGCCCGGTCCACCCGGGGCAGCTCCGGCGGCACCCCGGCCGGCCGGCGCAGCCAGTCGGCGTACGCGGTGACCCGGGCGAGGGCGCGGACGGCCTCCTCCACGCTCGGGTAGGCGGGCACCCCGGCGGGCGCCCGGCCGGCCAGGAACGTCGCCACGGTCGGCTTGCCGGCGGCGGACGCGCTCGGCAGCGCGGCCGTGAAGTCCGCCTCCGTGTCGGTGAGCTGGCCGGGCAGCGGCGGGGCGAACACCACCACCAGCGCGTCCACCTCGTCGTCGGCGCCCGTCCCGGCGAGCGCGGCGGCGAACTCGGCCGCGCCGGCGCGCGGGCCGACGTCGCGCGGGTGACCCCGGGCGACGGTGAGCCCCTGCGCGGCGCAGGCGGTGGCCGCCAGCCCCGTCAGCGCCGAGGAGTTGCCGACCACCCCGACGCGCGACCCGGCGGGCAGCGGCTGATGGGCCAGCAGCACCCCGACATCGAGCAGCTCGGCGACGGTGTCCACCCGGATCACGCCGGAGTGGGCGAACAGCGCGGCGACCGCCACCTCGTCCGGACCGGCGGAGTCGCCCACCCCGGGCGGCCGGGCCGGCGAGGCGAGCGCCACGACGGGCTTGTCCCGGCCGATCCGCCGGGCCAGCCGGGCGAACTTGCGCGGGTTGCCGAAGGTCTCCAGGTACAACATGATCACGTCGGTGCCCGGGTCGTCCTGCCAGTACTGGAGCAGGTCGTTGCCGGAGACGTCGGCCCGGTTGCCGGCCGAGACGAAGCTGGACAGGCCCAGCCCGCGCCGGTCCGCCTCGGCCAGCAGCGCCACCCCGAACGCGCCGGACTGGCTGAAGATGCCCACCCGGCCGGGCACCGGCAGCCGGGGGGCGAGGGTGGCGTTGAGGCGTACCGCCGGGTCGGTGTTGGCCACCCCCAGGCAGTTCGGGCCGACCACGCGCATGCCCGCCGCGTGCGCCGCGCGGACCAGCGCGCGCTGCGCGGCCGCGCCCTCGCCGCCGGCCTCGGCGAAGCCCGCCGAGATGACCACGAGGCCGTGCGCGCCCGCGGCGGACGCGTCGGCGACCACCTGCGTCGCCGCCTCCGGCGGGACCGCCACCACCGCCAGGTCGACCGGCACGCCGGCATCGGCCGCCGAGCGGTACGCGGGCAGCCCGGCGACCGTCGCCGCGCTCGGGTGCACCGGAACCACCGCGCCCGGGTAGCCGCCGTCGCGCAGGTGCCCGAGCACCGCCGCGCCGACGCCCCGGCCGGTGGCGCTGGCGCCGTAGACGGCGACGCCGCGCGGGGCGAGCAGCCGGGCGACGGAGCGGGCCTCGGTGCGGTGCTCCCGCCCGCGCTGCACCTCCAGCGTCGCGTCGGTGGGGGCGATCGGGAAGGTCAGGTGCACCACGCCGTCGGCGAACTGCCGCTGGACCTGGTAGCCGAAGTCGGAGAAGACCCGCAGCATCGCGCCGTTGGCCGGCAGCACCTCCGCCACGAAGTTGGCGATGTCGTTGCGGCGGGCCGCGTCGGCCAGGTGCTCCAGCAGCACCGAACCGATGCCCCGGCCCTGGTAGGCGTCCTCGACCACGAACGCCACCTCGGCCTCGGGCGCCTCCGGGCCGAGCCGCTCGTAGCGGCCCACGGCGACGATCCGGTCGCCGACCAGCACCACGAACGCCTCCCGGTCGCGGTGGTCGACGTTGACGAAGCGGTGCAGGTCCCGCTCGGGGATGCGCGGGTACGGCGAGAAGTAGCGCAGGTAGCGGGTGCGCTCGGAGAAGCGCGAGTGCATCGCCACGATGCCCGGCCCGTCCGACGGGCGGATCGGCCGCAGCTGCACCGTGGTGCCGTCGCTGAGCAGCACGTCCACCGGTTCCACCGTGGTCACCTGTGCGGTCCCCTCCGCCCGGCGGATCAGTCGCGTGGGTCGTGCGGATCGAGCCCGAACAGCGGGAAGGCGGTCTTGCGGGCCGCCGCGATCGCCCGGTCCACCGCGGTCGGCTCGCCGGTCGGCTGCCACGGCTCGTACGCCGGGTCGACGTCGTCGGTCATCCGCAGCGGGATCTGCCGGCCCGGCCGGCGCGCGGCGGCCAGCTCCCGCCACGGCGGCGGGGTCAGCGTCGCCGGATCGATCGGCTCCCCGGTGGCCACCGCGAGCAGGTGCGCCCAGGCCCGGGGCACCACCTCGACCAGCGCGTACCCGCCGCCGCCGGTGGCCACCCAGCGGCCCTCGCAGAGCTCGTCGGCGAGCGCCCGCAGGGCCAGGTAGGTGGCGCGCTGCCCGTCCACGGAGAGGTTCAGGTCGGCCAGCGGGTCGAGCCGGTGCCCGTCGGCGCCGCACTGGGTCACCAGCACCTGCGGCCGGAACGCGCGCAGCACCGACGGCACCACCGCGTGGAAGGCGCGCTGCCAGCCGGCGTCGTCCACTCCCGGCGGCAGCGGGAGGTTGACGGCGCTGCCCTCGGCGCCCGGCCCGCCCGTCTCGTCGGGGAAGCCGGTGCCCGGGAAGAGCGCCAGCGGCGTCTCGTGCACGCTGACCGTGAGCACCCGCGGGTCGTTCCAGAAGACCTGCTGCACCCCGTCGCCATGGTGCACGTCCACGTCGACGTACGCGACCCGCTCGGCGCCCAGGTCGAGCAGGCGGGCGATGGCCACCGCCGGGTCGTTGTAGACGCAGAAGCCGGCGGCCCGGGCCGGCATGGCGTGGTGCAGGCCCCCGGCCACGTTGACCGCCCGCCGGGCCTCGCCCCGCCAGACCGCCTCGGCCGCCGCCACGGTGGCGCCGGCGACCAGCGCGCTGGACTCGTGCATCCCCTCGAAGACCGGATTGTCCGAGGTGCCCAGCCCGAAGCCGGCGAAGAGCGGGTCGCGGGGGGCGACCTTCACCGCGGCCAGGTAGCGCGGGTCGTGCACCCGGCTCAGCAGCGCGTCGTCGGCCGGCTCCGGCTTCACCAGCCGCACCCCGGGACGCGCGAGGACACCCAACTCCCGGGCCAGGGCGAACGTCAGCTCCACCCGTACCGGGTCGAGGGGATGGTCCCCCATGTCGTAGGCGAGCAGCGACTCGTCCCACACCACCACCGTGTCGTCGGACATGGCCTCATCGTCGCACGCGTACCCCGGCGCACCCGCGCACGCGCTGCTCAGCCGCCCGGTGTCGCCCCGGTTCGCGCCGTTCCGCCCAGCCGCCCGGGGTCGGCCCGGGGCGCGGTGCCGCTCAGCCGCCCGGGGCCGGCCCGGTGGCGACCGGGCGGGCCGGGTCGGCGACCCAGTTGCTCCACGAGCCGACGTAGAGCGCCGCGTCCGGCCGGCCGGCCAGGTGCAGCGCGAACACGGCCTGCGCGGCGGTCACCCCCGACCCGCAGTACGCCCCGACCGGCCGGTCGTCGCCCACCCCGGCGGCGGCGAACCGCTCGCGCAGCGCCTCGGCGGCGGGGAACCGACCCTCGGCGACGTACCCGCCGGCGGGCAGGTTCACCGCGCCGGGGACGTGCCCGGCGACCGGGTCGATCGGCTCGGTCTCGCCCCGGTAGCGCGGCGCGGCCCGCACGTCGAGCAGGACCCCCTCGCCGGCCGTGGCCAGCCGGGCCGCCTCCCCCGCGTCGAGCACCGGCAGCGCGCCGGGGCGCACCTCGACGTCGCCCGGTTGCGGGTCCGGCGCCGCCGTGCTGGTGGGCAGCCCGGCGGCCAGCCACGCCGGGAAGCCGCCGTGCAGCAGCCGTACCGGCCGGTGGCCCGCCCAGCGCAGGGTCCACCAGGCGCGGGCGGCGGCCATGCCGTCGCCACCGTCGTACACCACGACGGGATGACCGGCGCGCACGCCGGCGGCCCGCAGCGCGGCCTGGAGGGCGGCGGGGTCGGGCAGCGGGTGTCGGCCGGCGGGGCCGGGCGGCCCGCAGAGCGCGGTGTCCAGGTCGACGAAGACCGCGCCGGGCAGGTGACCGGCGGCGTAGTCGTCCCGGCCGGGCGGCCCGGCGAGCCGCCAGCGGACGTCGAGCAGCGTCGGCGGGTCGGCCTGGCCGAGTTCGACCGCGAGCCGGTCGGCCTCCACCAACAGATCCTCGGTTGCGGACATGGCGTCCAGTCAACACCATCCCGGCACCGACCTGGCGGTTCGCCGTGGGGCGTTCGGTGAACGCCGAGGTAGCATCGTTGGCCGGAGGTCCGCTGACGTGAAGCATGATCTGGTCGACACGACCGAGATGTACCTCAAGACCATCCTCGAGCTGGAGGAGGAGGGGGTGCCGCCCCTGCGTGCCCGCATCGCCGAGCGGTTGGGGCAGAGCGGGCCGACCGTCAGCCAGACCGTCGCCCGGATGGAGCGCGACGGCTTGTTGACCGTCGAGGGCGACCGCCACCTGGCGCTCACCGCGCACGGCCGCAGCAACGCGGTCTCCGTGATGCGCAAGCACCGGCTCGCCGAGTTGCTGCTGGTCAACGTCATCGGGATGCCCTACGAGGAGGCCCACGAGGAGGCCTGCCGGTGGGAGCACGTGATGAGCGACGCCGTCGAGAAGCGGGTCTACGACCTGCTCAACCGGCCGACCCGCTCCCCCTACGGCAACCCGATCCCGGGGCTGGAGGAGCTGGGCAAGCCGGAGCAGACGGCCGCCGCCCCCATCGAGGGTGAGCGCAACCTGGCGTTCCCCGGGCTGTCGGGGCAGGTCGTGGTGCGACGCATCTGCGAGAGCGTGCAGACCGACTCGGACGTCCTCCGGCAGCTGCACGCCGCCGGCGTCGACCCGGGCGCGACCGTGCTGGTGGCGCAGGAGCGCGACGGGGTCTCGATCGACCGTTCGGGCGAGCGGATCAGGCTGCCCCGCGAGATCGCCTCCCGCGTCTTCGTCGCCGCCCACTGACCCGCCCCGTCGCCCCTCGGGGTCAGCTGGCGCGGGTGTCGAGTCCCTGGGCCAGGGCGACGAGGGCGGTCGTCAGCTTCTCGGCCTCGGCCTTGCCGGCGTCCCCCGGGGTGGCGTAGCGCAGGGTGGCGAGGCGGCCCTCGGCGGCCAGCCAGCCCACCTCCACGACCGGCCCCGAGGCGCCCTTGGCCGAGGTGGTCCGCCGGTACGCCCGCTGGCCGAGCCCGGAGACCCTGGCCGCCTTCTCCGGCACCACGTCCGAGGCGAAGGTCGCCGCGTCGATCGACGTCTCGGTGACGGTCAGCGTCAGCTCCGGCAGGGTCGCCCGCCCGACGCGCACCACGCAGGTGTGGCTGCCGCCCGTCGCGCTGGCCGCCGCGACGTCGAAGCGGACACCCGCGTGCTGCTCGATCACGCCGAAGTCCAGCAGCCGGCACGCCCCGCCGGAGGAGGCGGCGGCCACCTCGACCGCGACCGGCGCCGGCGGCGGTACGGCCACCGGTTCCGCCTCCGCGCCGCAGCCCGTCACCAGCAGCACCGTCACCCCGGCGCCCACCATCCGCCCGCGCACGATCACTCCCCCGCTGTCCGCTTCGACGTGCCGCCGGAAACCGTACGATGCGGCCCGCCCGCGCGGTAGCCCTCCGTCGGCGGGTCGCTCAGTCGTCGACGTACGGGCAGTGCCGGCAGCCGCGCCCGCAGCAGGTGCCGCGCCGGGCCAGGAAGCCCGCGCTGAGCACGTAGAGACCGGTGGCCGGGTCGAGGTAGCCGGCCTCACCGGCGGTCAGGGCGGCGGCGTGCGCGGCCAGGATCCGCTCCCGGTCCGGGTGCTCCGGCGGCAGCCGGGACGGGTGCGGCTCGGTCAGCGGCCGGTCCGCCAGCGGTCGTCGCTCTCCGGTCACCGGCGCAGTCTAGAGGCGCGTCGGTCGTGTCCCGCCCCGGGCGCGCGCCGATCTGCGGGGTTCGGAATAACCAGTGGCGTCGATCCGGGCGGGGCCGGCAGGCTGACCCGATGGACCATGGACGGGCCGGACGCCCGCGACGTGCGTCGGTTCCCCGGGTGTCGGTCAACTCCGCACGGCGTTCGCCGGCGCGGGCCGGGGACCCGAGGTGACGCAGCAGGCGGCCAGGCCCGCCGGAGGTGTGGCCCCGAAACGGCCCTCGCTGCTGCGCAGCCGCGACTTCGGGCTGCTCCTGGCCGGGCAGACGGTCAGCGAGCTGGGCACCCGGGTCTCCAGCGTGGCGGTGCCGCTGCTCGCCGTCGGCACGCTCGACGCCAGCGTCTTCCAGGTCGCGCTGCTGACCGCGCTCGCCTGGCTGCCGTACCTGATCTTCTCCCTGCCCGCCGGGATCCTCGCCGACCGGGTGGACCAGCGGCGGCTGATGGTCGCCTGCGACCTGGGCCGCGCGGCGCTGCTGCTGTCGGCGCCGGTGGTCGCCCTGGCCGGCCGGCTCACCCTCGGCTTCCTGTACGCGGTGGTCGGGCTCTCCGGCGTGCTCGCCGTCCTGTTCACCGTGGCCCACAAGAGCATGATGCCGAGGCTGGTGCCGCCGGACCGGCTCGTGGACGCCAACGCGAAGCTCACCGTAAGCCAGGACTCCGCCGAACTCGTCGGCCCGACGATCGGCGGCGTGCTGGTCGGGCTCGTCGGCGCCGCGCGGACCTTCGTCGTCACCGGCCTCGCCTTCGCCGTGAGCGGGTTGACCCTGCTGCTGATCCGACAGGCGCCGGCCGAGCCCGCGCCCCGCCGCGACCGGGTGCCGCTGCGGGTCGAGATGACCGAGGGGCTGGGCTTCATCCGGCGCCAGCCCATCCTGCGCCGCATCCTGGCCTGCATCACCACCTCGAACTTCTTCGTCATGGCGTCCGGCTCCATCGAGGTGGTCTTCCTCCTCGAGGAGCTGCACGCCACGCCGGCGCTGGTCGGGCTGGTCTTCTCGGTGAGCGCCGTGGGCGGCCTCGTGGTCGGCGCGGTCGCCGACCGGTTGACCACGTGGCTCGGCTCGGCCCGGGTGATCTGGGTGGCGATGGCCGCCCCCGGCCCGCTCTACCTGCTCATGCCCCTGGCCCGGCCCGGCTGGGGGGTGCTGCTCTACGGCGTCGGCCTCGCCGCGTTCTCCGCCAACGTGGTGCTCTACAACGTGGCCACCCTCACGTACCGGCAGCGGATCACCCCGCCCGCCCTGCTGGGCCGGGTGAACGCGGCGTTCCTCTGGGTCTGCTTCGGGGTGATCCCCCTCGGCGCGCTCACCGGCGGCACGCTCGCCAGCCAGCTCGGGCTGCGGCCCGCGCTGTGGATCTGCGTGCTCGGCACCTGGAGCGCCGCGCTCTTCGTCGTCTTCTCCCCGCTGCGGCGGATGCGGGACATGCCGACGGCCTGACCGGGTGACCCGGGCACCGGCCGACCCTCGTGCGCACGGAAGCACGTTGGCTTTCCGATCCGCCCGGCCTATGGTGGCTGCATGTGTTCGACCGGTCAGCAGAGCAGCACCGCCGTCATGGTGACGGCGGCGTCCGCTGCTGCCTGCCGGTGTGCCCTGCGGGTGACCGTGGCGACCCGGGTGGTGCGATCCGCGGTCGCACCGTCGTGCGCCGGCTCGGTCGCCTCCCGACTGCCGAGCCCCGCCGGGCGTAGCCCTCCGTGGACCGGTTGCAACTCTTGCGAACGGCCACCAGGGCGAAGCTATCCAGCTTCGGCCCTTTTCTTTTTCCCCAGAGGAGCTACGCCATGACCACGCCCACCCAGTCCAGCGAGCAGAAGTGGCTCGACGACCTGCGGACGACCCTGACGAACGACTTCGAGGCGCAGACCGTCCGGCTGACCCAGCTCACGGCCGACACCGGCGACCCGGGCGAGGCGCACACCCAGAGCGCGCTGATCGCCGCCACCCGGCAGAGCATCGACCAGATCAGCGGGGCGCTGCGCCGCCTCGCCGAGGGCCGGTACGGCATCTGCGAGCGGTGCTCCGCCCCGATCCCCCGGGAGCGCCTGGAGGTGCTGCCGCACGCCCGCTTCTGCGTGCCCTGCCAGCAGAAGCAGCACTGACCGTACGCGGGCTGCCGTGCCGTCCTCCGGCGCGGCAGCCCGTCGGGTCAGCCGAACCAGCTCATCGCCTGGCCGTGCGGGCGGGTCCAGGCCAGGGGCCGCCCGTCCAGCGCGAGCACGTTGTGCAGCGCCTCGTCCGGCGGCTCCGGCAGCGCGCCGTGGGGCAGCACGTCCGGGGACTCGTTGGAGATCCAGTGGCCGGGCAGACGGCGTACCACGTCGGCGAACGCCCCCCGGCGCGGCGCCGGCACCTGGTAGAGCACGGAGGTGTGGAACACCACCAGCGTCGCGCCGGCCGGCGCCCGCGCGGCCAGCGCGGGCAGGTCGTCCACCAGGTCGCCGCGGGCGAGCAGCGGTGGGTCGGCGGCGGCGACGGCCGCGGCGGCCCGCAGCCGCGCGCGGCGGTGCGTGTGCTCCGGCCAGATGAGAGCGTCGAGCCAGGCGACGTCCGCCGGGTCGGTCACCCGCAGCGGATTCAGATCGAGGCCGGCCCGCCACACCACCTCCGGCAGCCGCTCCGGCGGGGCCAGACCGGTGGCCGCGCATTCGAGGACCGGCTCGCCCGCGCCGAGCGTGTGGTCGCCGTAGCGGTAGGCGTACCGGTCGGGGTGGAGGCAGAGCCCGGCGGACGCGCCGACCTCCAGCAGCGCCAGCGGCTGCGGCAGCGCGGCGAGCACGGGCAGCAGCACGGCACACCGCCCGGGCTCGTTCGTCTGGGTCGCGCGGGTGCGCAGTTCCGCCTCGATCGCCGGCCAGTTCGCCAGCGCGAAGTCGCGGAAGGCCGCCGGGTCGTCGACCGGCCCGCCGAGCAGTCGTACGACGCCGAACAGCAGGTTCGGCTGCCGCCTGGCCGACGGAAGCGCAGCGAGCAGGGTCAGCAGTTCGTCGTCACCGGAGACGGCGAGGGACAGGCGCTCGTACGCCGGCAACACGCCGCGCGCCTCCCGGGCGCCGAACTCGGCGTACCTCTGGGCAGTCGTCATCCTTCGATGATCGCTGTCGACGCCTCACGACCGGAGCCCCTGAGGAAATGCCGGTGCGACCGCCCGGCGGGGCAGACCGGTCAGGTCCTCGGCGTCGTGAACAGACGTCCACAACGAGCAAGGTGGGCCGGCGGATGTCCGCCGCCCCACCGTTGTCACTCGTACGTCAGCTGCAGCCGCTGGTGGAGCCGCAGCCCTCGCAGACGTAGCAGCTGCCGGCCGGGCGCATCTTCGTACCGCAGGTGAAGCAGAGCGGCGCGTCGGCGGCCTTGCCGATCACGGCCTCCAGCAGCTCGGTGCTGGAGCCCACGGACGGCGCCGGCTTGGCGGCGGCGACGTCGGCGGTCTCCCGCGCCGGCTGGGCGACCGGGCCGGTCTTCGGCTCGACCGGCGCTTCGACCGGGGCGGAGGCGGCCATCGCGGTGAGGTCCGCACCGCTCGCCTCCGCCTCCGCCTCGGCCCGGAGCTGGGCGGCCCGCTCGCTGGCGGTGAAGATGCCCAGCTCCGCGCGGCGCTCGTACGGCAGGAAGTCCAGCGCCAGGCGACGGAAGATGTAGTCCATCACCGAGGCGGCCATCCGCACGTCCGGGTCGTCGGTCATGCCGGCCGGCTCGAAGCGCATGTTGGTGAACTTGCTGACGTACGTCTCCAGCGGGACGCCGTACTGGAGACCGATGGAGATGGCCACCGAGAAGGCGTCCATCACGCCGGCCAGGGTCGAGCCCTGCTTCGACATCTTGAGGAAGACCTCGCCGAGGCCGTCGTCCGGGTAGGACGAGGCGGTGAGGTAGCCCTCGGCGCCGCCGACGGAGAAGCTGACCGTCTCCGACGGGCGCTTCTTCGGCAGCCGCTTGCGCACCGGGCGGTACTCGACGACCTTCTCGACGACCTTCTCCACCTCGGCGGGGGCGGCCTCGGTGGCCTTGTTGGACTTCGCCACCGACAGCGGCTGGCCGACCTTGCAGTTGTCGCGGTAGATCGCCAGCGCCTTGAGGCCCAGCTTCCAGCCCTCGAAGTAGATCTTCTCGACGTCCTCGACGGTCGCCTGCTCCGGCATGTTGACCGTCTTGGAGATGGCGCCGGAGACGAACGGCTGGACGGCCGCCATCATCCGCACGTGGCCCATCGGGGCGATGGACCGCTCGCCCATCGCGCAGTCGAAGACCGGGTAGTGCTCCGGCTTCAGGCCCGGGGCGTCGACCACGTGGCCGTGGTCGGCGATGTGCTCGACGATCGCCTCGACCTGCTCCTCGGGGTAGCCGAGGCTGCGCAGGGCGCGCGGCACGGTCTGGTTGACGATCTGCATCGAGCCGCCGCCGACCAGCTTCTTGAACTTGACCAGGGCCAGGTCCGGCTCCACGCCGGTCGTGTCGCAGTCCATCATGAAGCCGATGGTGCCGGTCGGCGCGAGGACGCTCGCCTGCGCGTTGCGCCAGCCGAACTTGTCACCGAGCTTGTTGCCCTGGGTCCACTGCTTCGTCGCCTCGCGGACGATCGCGGTGGCCACGGTGCCCGAGGGCTTGATCTCGTCGTTGGCGGCCGCGTGCTTGCGCATGACCCGCTTGTGCGGCTCGGCGTTGCGGGCGTAGCCGTCGTACGGGCCGACGACGCCGGCCAGCTCGGCCGAGCGGCGGTAGGCGGTGCCGGTCATCAGCGAGGTGATCGCCGCGGCGACCGAGCGGCCCTGCTCCGAGTCGTAGGGCAGGCCGGAGGCCATCAGCAGGGCGCCGAGGTTGGCGTAGCCGATGCCCAGCTGCCGGTAGGCGCGGGACGTCTCACCGATCTTCTCGGTCGGGAAGTCGGCGAAGCAGATCGAGATGTCCATCGCGGTGATGACGAACTCGACGGAGCGGACGAACTTCTCCACCTCGAAGCCGCCGTCGGCGCGGAGGAACTTCATCAGGTTCAGCGAGGCCAGGTTGCACGAGGAGTTGTCCAGGTGCAGGTACTCCGAGCACGGGTTCGACGCGGTGATCCGCCCGGTCTCCGGGCAGGTGTGCCAGTCGTTGATGGTGTCGTCGTACTGCAGGCCGGGGTCGGCGCACTCCCAGGCGGCCTGGGAGATGGCGCGGAACAGGTTCTTGGCGTCGATGGTCTCGATCACCGCGCCGTCGAGCCGGCCGCGCAGGTCGAAGCCGCCGCCGTTCTCCACCGCCGTCATGAACTCGTCGGAGACCCGGACGGAGTTGTTGGCGTTCTGGTACTGCACGCTGACGATGTCGGCGCCGCCGAGGTCCATGTCGAACCCGGCGTCGCGCAGCGCGCGGATCTTGTCCTCCTCGCGCGCCTTGGTGACCACGAACTCCTGGATGTCCGGGTGGTCCACGTCGAGGATGACCATCTTGGCCGCGCGCCGGGTGGCGCCGCCGGACTTGATGGTGCCGGCGGAGGCGTCCGCGCCGCGCATGAAGCTGACCGGGCCGGAGGCGTTGCCGCCGGAGGAGAGCAGCTCGCGGGAGGAGCGGATCCGGGACAGGTTCACGCCGGAGCCGGAGCCGCCCTTGAAGATCAGCCCCTCCTCCTTGTACCAGTCCAGGATGGAGTCCATCGAGTCGTCGACGGCCAGGATGAAGCAGGCGCTGACCTGCTGGGGCGACGGCGTGCCGACGTTGAACCAGACCGGCGAGTTGAAGCTGAACACCTGGTGCAGCAGCATCCAGGTCAGTTCGTGGGCGAAGATCTCGGCGTCGGCCGGGCCGGCGAAGTAGCCGTACTCCTCACCCGCAGTGCGGTAGGTGGTGACCACCCGGTCGATCAGCTGCCGCAGCGACCACTCCCGCTCCGGGGTCCCCACGGCGCCCCGGAAGTACTTGGTGGTCACGATGTTCGCCGCGTTGACGCTCCACGACTCCGGGAACTCGACGCCACGCTGCTCGAAGTTGACCGAGCCGTCGCGCCAGTTCGTCATGACGATGTCGCGGCGCTCCCAGGCGACCTCGTCGTAGGGGTGCACCCCCTCGGTCGTCCAGACCCGCTCGATCTTGAGCCCCGCGCCGGCCTTGTTCCGTGCCCTGCTGGTTGTCACACCGTCCCCCGACATCTCATCCGCCCCCTCGTCCGCACGGCCACCCGCCGCCCGATCCGACTGTCATCACCTTGAAGGAAAAATCAACTGGTACGGCCGGCGGCCTCGGCCGCGTCGGCCCCGGCGCCCTCCCGGGCGCGCGCGGCGGCCCGCAGCGTCTCGATCTCGCGCTCGAAGTCGGCGAGCGAGTCGAACGACCGGTAGACGCTGGCGAACCGCATGTAGGCGACCTCGTCCAGGTCCCGCAGCGGGCCCAGGATGGCCAGCCCCACCTCGTGGCTGGGGATCTCGGCGGCCCCCTTGGCCCGGACGGTCTCCTCGACCTTCTGCGCGAGCAGCGCGATCGAGTCGTCGTCCACGGGCCGGCCCTGGCACGCCTTGCGCACCCCGCCGATGATCTTGGTGCGGCTGAACGGCTCGGTGACCCCGCTGCGCTTGACGACCGCGAGGACCGCCTCCTCCACCGTGGTGAACCGCTTGCCGCACTCCGGGCAGGAGCGCCGCCGCCGGATCAACTGGCCGTCGTCGGCCTCCCGCGAGTCGACGACCCGGGAGTCGGCGTGCCGGCAGTACGGACACCGCATCGCACCCGACCTCCTTCGTCGATCGCGGGCCCGCCGACCGCCTGCCGGGCACGCGTCAGCGCGACGGAGCCATCTGTCGATGGTCTTCGCCGTGTCGACGGTGCCGGAGTGCGGTCGGTAGTCGAACCCAACCTGTAGGCGACTTACGCCCGTGTGACTACTACATCTAGGGGTCGACCGTAGGCCGCCGCGGATCCGAGGTCAAGTTGGCCGGCGTGTCCGGCGCGTCACGCGACTCCGGGGTCGACCGGTACCGCCACCCGCCGGAGGACCAACCGTCCGACGACCCCGCGGGTTACCGGTCCAGCCGGGGCTAAACGGCCGACGATCGGACGAAAGTCGAACACCCGTTCGACCCGACGTACCATTTATCAGAACACGAGTACGAGCGAGGCTGTTTTTCACCCCGACACGCCGAGCAAGGTCGTACAGATGTTTGAAAATGACCGATCTCACCTATACGGTCGTGAACAACCGGGCGCGGAATCCTCCGTTCCCCGGTCACCGCGCACCATCGCACGCACCACGAGCCGCCAAGGCACCCAGCGCCGACCAGGGAGGACGGACGTGACCGAGGATCGGGCCAGCCGGCCGAAGAGCCCGCAGCAGATCACCGAGGCGGGCCCGCCGGCCACCCGACGCCGGGGCGCCGCGCGCAGCCGGACCGGGCAGCCGACCGTGCGCCCGGTCACCCCGGTGGTCAGCGCCTTCCCCGACCCCGCGACGGTGGATCTCACCGCCCGGCAGCGCCGCATCCTGGAGTTCATCCGCACCTGGGTCGAGCGGCACGGTTACCCGCCGAGCGTGCGGGAGATCGGCGAGGCCGTCGGCCTGGTCTCCCCGTCCAGCGTCGCCTACCAGCTCAAGGAGCTGGAGAAGAAGGGCTTCCTGCGCCGCGACCCCAACCGGCCGCGCGCCGTGGACGTCCGGGCGCCCGCCGAGGTCGACGACGAGCTGGCCCGCTCGCAGCGCCCCGCCCCGGCCTACGTGCCGATGCTGGGCCGGATCGCGGCCGGTGGCCCGATCCTGGCCGAGCAGGCGGTGGAGGACATCTTCCCCCTCCCCCGCGAGCTGGTGGGTGAGGGCGAGGTCTTCATGCTCCAGGTCAAGGGCGACTCGATGCTCGACGCGGCGATCTGCGACGGCGACTGGGTCGTGGTCCGGCAGCAGCCGACCGCCGAGGCCGGCGACATCGTCGCCGCCATGCTCGACGGCGAGGCGACCGTGAAGACCTACCGCCGCCGCGACGGGCACGTCTGGCTCATGCCGCAGAACCCGGCCTTCGACCCGATCCCTGGCGACGACGCCACGATCATGGGCCGGGTCGTGGCGGTGCTGCGCCGCATCTGATCCGCCACCGCGCCGGGTGGCCGCCGTCGGCGGTCACCCGGGGCACGCTCCGCAGCAGCAGCGACGGTCCGACGGAGATCAGTAACGGTCGCCCCGGTAGCCCCGGCCGCCACCGGGCACGTGGCCGTAGCCGCGACCGTCCTCGGGGCCGTCGTCGCGCCGGCGCACCGGCCGCTGGCCCCGGGGGTCCGGTTCGTCGCCCCGACGAGGCGGCTCGGCCCGGCCACCGCCGTAGACGCCGTCGCCCGGCTGCCCCCCGCCGCCGTAGACGCCGCCACCCTGACGCCCGCCACCCTGGCGACCGCCACCCTGGCGACCGCCACCCTGGCGACCGCCGCCGCCCTGACGGCCACCCGCACCGCCGCCCTGACGCCCGCCGCCCTGACGCCCGCCGCCCTGGCGGCCACCGGGCGGCGGCCCACCCAGGCCGGGCGGCCCGTCGACGGGCGGGCGACCGCCGCCGTAGACACCGCCGCCGCCGGCAGCCGGGCGGGCGCCGCCGTAGACGCCGCCGCCAGCCGGGCGGGCGCCGCCCCGGGCCCTGCCGCCGGCCGGCGCGGGACCGCCGCGCCCACCGCCGGCCGGGCCGCCGTACACCCCGCCCGCCGGCGCGCCGCCGTAGACACCGCCCCGCCCCCGGTCGCCCGGTGGGAGGAAGCCGTCGTCCGCCGGCCCGGGCCGGTCGTCGGCGAGGACGTCGTCCCGGTCCGGGCCGTCGTCGCCGCGGGGAGGCGCCGGCTTGCGCCGGGCCCGGAGGATGCCGAAGACACCGGCCGCCACCATCAGCGCGCCGATCACCCCCACGGCCGCGATCAGGTAGGTGATGTCGCTCAGGCTCAGGCCGTCGAGCCAGGACTGGCCGGCCTTCTTCGGCGCGTCGCCCCCGCCGGCCACCGGCTTCGCGCCCTCCGTGGAGGGCGTGTAGCCGAGGATGTCGATCGGGGCGTCCTCGTCGAGCTGCCCGCCGTCGGAGACGGTGAGGAAGGTCTTGCCGTCGGGGCTGTAGCTGATCGCCTCGCCGAACGGGTCGCTCAGTGCCGTCACCCGGGGCGTGCCGCCCGTCAGGGCCGCCACGACGTTCCCGTCGGTCACGTCGTACTCGAAGGCGTCGGCGTAGGTGCGCACCACCACCCGGGAGCCGTCGGGGGACCGGGCCGCGCCGGTGATCGCCACGCGACCCGGGGCGCCGAGCCGGTTGTCCGTGTCGGTCTCCGGCAGGCTGATCTCGCCGACCTTCTTCATCGGCACGGCCGGGGTGTCCCCGCTCTTCATCTTCTCGGCGGGCGTGAAGATCTGGGCCTTGCCGGACATCACCTTCGTGATGATCAACGGGTTGCCGTCGTCGCCGATGAGCAGCGCCTCGGCGTCGTGCGGCTTGCCCTCGGGGTAGGAGAGGCGGTGCAGCACCGGCCGCTTCGACCCGCTGACCGGCATGCTCCACAGCGCCACCCGCTCGCGCCGCTTGCTGCTGGTGACGTTGTCGCCCGTGTCGGCGATCCAGAGCGTCCTGCCGTCCGGCGAGAGCGCCAGGTCCTCCGTGTCGAACGGCCCCTGCCCCGAGTAGCCGACCGGCTCCTTCGCGATCCCGCACTTGGCGTCGAGGAAGAAGACCCGCTTGCGGCTCTCCACCTCGGTGCCGTCGTTGATCACGATGTAGCCGTTCCTGGTGGCGACCAGGCCCGACAGCTCCCGCAGCCGCTCGTCGGTGACCGTGCACCGCTTCTTGCCCGGGGCGGCCGCGAGCGTGGACGCGGCCGAGGCGGGCGCCGCTGCCAGGGCGACCCCGGTACACGCCACGGTCGCCCCCAGCAAGCCGAGGACGACCGTGACCGAAGAAACAGCGCGGCGCATTGAATCAGTGTCGCATGCCGGGCGTTTCCGGCGCGTGACGCCGGGAGGGCGTCACCGCGCGCCCGCGACCGCCTGGTCCTCCTCCGCCCGGAACGGCGCCAGCTCGGCGGCGAGCGCCTCACCGACCCGGACGTGCACCAGGGTGCCCTCGGGCAGGTGGGAGGTGCTCAGCACCTCGCCCTGGCGGTGCACCCGGGCCACCAGGTCGCCCCGGTCGTACGGCAGTACCGCGCGGACCTCCACGGCCGGCCGGGGCAGCCGCGCCTCGACGGCCTCGCGCAGCCCGTCGATCCCGCGGCCCGTGTGCGCGGAGACGAAGACCGCCTCCGGCCAGAGCCGCTTGAGCCTCAGCAGCGTCTCCTCGTCGGCCGCGTCGGTCTTGTTGACCACCAGCAGCTCGGGCAGCCGGTCGGCGCCCACCTCGGCGAGCACCTCGTGGACCGCCCGGACCTGCTCCTCCGGGTCCGGGTGGGTGCCGTCGACGACGTGCACCACCAGGTCGGCCTCGGCGACCTCCTCCAGGGTCGAGCGGAACGCCTCGACGATCTGGTGGGGCAGGTGGCGGACGAACCCGACCGTGTCGGAGAGGGTGTAGAGCCGCCCGTCGGCCGTGGTGGCCTTGCGGGTGGTCGGGTCGAGGGTGGCGAAGAGCGCGTTCTCGACCAGCACGCCCGCCCCGGTCAGCCGGTTGAGCAGGCTCGACTTGCCGGCGTTGGTGTAGCCGGCGATGGCCACGGCAGGCACGGCGTTGCGGGAGCGCCGGGCGCGCTTGGTCTGGCGTACCGTCTTCATGCCCTTGATCTCCCGGCGCAGCCGGGCGATGCGGTGGCGGATCCGGCGCCGGTCGGTCTCCAGCTTCGTCTCACCGGGGCCGCGCAAACCCACGCCGCCGCCGGCGCCGCCGCCGCGACCGCTACCACCGGTCTGCCGCGAGAGGGTCTCACCCCAACCGCGCAGGCGCGGCAGCAGGTATTCGAGCTGGGCGAGCTCGACCTGCGCCTTGCCCTCCCTGCTCTTGGCGTGCTGGGCGAAGATGTCGAGGATCAGCGCGGTGCGGTCGACCACCTTGACCTTGGTGCGCTGCTCCAGGTTGCGCAGCTGGGACGGCGACAGCTCACCGTCGCAGATCACTGTGTCGGCGCCGGTGGCGAGCACCACCGCGCCGAGGTCGTCGACCTTGCCCCGGCCGACGTAGGTGGCGGGGTCGGGGCGGTTGCGCCGCTGGATCAGCCCCTCGAGCACCTGCGAGCCGGCGGTCTCCGCCAACGCGGCCAGCTCGGTGAGGGAGTTCTCGGCGTCGCTCTGCGAGCCCTCGGTCCAGACGCCGACGAGGACCACGCGCTCCAGGCGCAGTTGGCGGTACTCGACCTCGGTGATGTCCGCGAGCTCGGTGGAGAGGCCGGGGACCCGCCGCAGCGCCTGCCGCTCCGACAGCTCGAACTCACCGGTGGTGGCGTCGAGCTCGTCGTCCTCGTAGGGAAGAAGGGTCTCCTGGTTGTGCAAGCCGGTCTCCTGTCCGTTCTGTCACGTACCGAGCAATCCTGACATGTGCCAACGCGGAACGCACCCGCTATATGCCCGCTCGAACGGGCCACAAAAGTGGGGGCGGATGCCGGAGCGGCCCGTAGGGGCGAGTAGAAATGCGGGGCGAGCCGTTCAGCGTCGACGGAGGGATCCCGTGGCCATCACCCGACTTCCAAGTGCCGGATTCTCGATCACGATTCGGATCGCCGTGCCGGCGGACGCGTCCTCGATCGGCCGGCTGACCACCTCCGTGGGTGAGGCCGGGGCGATCGTCACCGCGCTCGACGTGGTGGACTCCGACCCGACCCACGTGCTCGTCGACCTGACCTGCGACACCGCCGACGCCAGCCACGCCGACCAGGTGGTCGACGCGCTGACGGCGCTGGACGGCGTGGACGTGCGCAAGGTCTCCGACCGGACCTTCCTCCTGCACCTCGGCGGCAAGATCGAGGTCAGCTCGAAGGTGGCGCTGCGCAACCGTGACGAGCTGTCCCGGGCGTACACCCCGGGGGTGGCGCGGGTCTGCATGGCGATCGCGGAGAACCCGGCCGACGCCCGCCGCCTGACCATCAAGCGCAACACCGTGGCCGTGGTCAGCGACGGCTCCGCCGTGCTGGGCCTGGGCAACCTCGGGCCGGCGGCGTCGCTGCCGGTGATGGAGGGCAAGGCGGCCCTGTTCAAGCGCTTCGGCGGGGTGGACGCCTGGCCGGTGGTGCTCGACACCCAGGACACCGACGAGATCGTGCAGATCGTCAAGGCGATCGCCCCGGCGTACGGCGGGATCAACCTGGAGGACATCGCCGCGCCCCGCTGCTTCGAGATCGAGGCGCGGCTGCGCGAGGCGCTGGACATCCCGGTCTTCCACGACGACCAGCACGGCACCGCGATCTGCGTGCTGGCCGCGCTGACCAACGCGCTGCGCGTCGTGGGCAAGCAGCTCGCGGACGTACGGGTCGTGGTCTCCGGCGCGGGCGCGGCCGGCACCGCGATCATGAAGCTGCTGCTGCGCCAGGGCGTCGGCGACATCATCGCGTACGACCGTCAGGGCGCCCTGCACCGCGGCCAGAGCGGGCTCAACCCGGCCTGGCAGTGGCTGGCCGAGAACACCAACAGGGAGAACTACTCCGGCGACCTGGCCGGGGCGGTACGCGGCGCGGACGTCTTCATCGGGGTGAGCGCGCCGAACCTGCTCACCGGCGACGACATCGCCACGATGGCCAAGGACTCGATCGTCTTCGCGCTGGCCAACCCGGATCCGGAGGTCGACCCGCGGGAGGCGCGCAAGCACGCCGCCGTGGTCGCCACCGGCCGCTCCGACCAGCCGAACCAGATCAACAACGTGCTCGCCTTCCCGGGCGTCTTCCGGGGCATGCTGGACGCGCACGCCGAGGAGTTCACCGAGGAGATGGCGATCGCGGCGGCCCGCGCCATCGCCGACGTGGTCGGCGAGGACAAGATCAACCCGACGGTGATCGTGCCCAGCGTCTTCGACTCCCGGGTCTCCCCGGCGGTCGCCGCGGCGGTCCGTGCCGCCGCCCAGAACCCGGCCCCGGCCCCCGCCGCCGACCCGGGCCCGGCCGACCTCCCGGAGATCGCCGCCGGAGCCAGCGCCACCCCCTGACC
>NZ_JBPQTK010000053.1:0-37360 GCF_051386315.1 Micromonospora sp. URMC 107 | reverse complement strand
GGCGACAAGGTCGTACGTCCGGTAGGGCGCTCCACCTTGTCACCCTGGCCCTGGCCCGCTCCACGGTGTGTGGGTCGGCGGCAGACGGGATGGCAGGAGAGGCTGGCTCAGGCTTCGCGCCTCCACCTGTCGAGTTCTACAACGTTGCCTCCGACCCCCGGTTTTGGTGCAGGCTTTTCGTGGCTATTCGCGCTCTTTTCGCGTTGACCACTAATCATTGATGCAATGATGTCGGATGGCCACAATCCGGAAAGCTGAGCTATTGCATGGGGTGCTGCAACTCCCAAGCAGCGCTCCATCCAAGTAGCCAGGAGCCGCGGCCTCTCAACTTCCCGCGCATCCCATCCAGGCTCATCTCTGCCCCAAGTTCGCCCTGTAGCCGAATTCGTGCGCGTATACAATTGTCGCCGCAGTGTTTCAAATCGCTCAGAATCGATAAGCCTGTTGGTGTTTAGGTGAATGATTAGCGCGCCCAGGGAGATGCCCCATTTGAGCTTCAGTTCGGTTAGGGAGGCGAGCGTCACGTGAGTAGGGAGTTCATCCTTTACGAATCTCGCTGGCGCAAGCAGTTCGCTGGCAAAGGAATTCGCCTGGTCCTCTGATTTCTCGTCGACGCCTCGTGCGTGAAGAGTTACATGCCCGATCTCATGGGCAACCGTCCATCGCACCCTTTCCCACGAATGGTTAGCTCTAATTACTGTAACCGGCCTGTCGCCATGCTGTCCTACGTGAGCAGAATAACCGAGGTGTTTTTCAGTGACGGCTTCATAGCCGGCTTCATCTGGATCATGGAGGGTTACAGGCCGGGTGCTGCCGCGCATGACCACCGGTACGCCAGCTCGCTCCGCTAGGTGCGTGAGGTGCGCGATCGGCTGGTCTTCTGCCAATCCTAGGCTCCTTCGCACCTCCGAGGCCGCCCGAGCTGTGGAAGTGTTTGGTGGCAGCGAGGGAATCTTCACAGGCGGAAGTCTGTGGTAGTCGTCTAGCCATTCAAGAACTTCGCCCACGCTTCTCGCGAATTCCGCGAGGTACGCCTTCTCCTTCTTTGGTGTGGCTACAGGCGCACGGAATAGCAAATCCTCCGGCGAGAGTGAGGCCGGAGGGATCTGCTGAAAGTATTTCTCGGGGAAGTCAAGTAACTGACTCATGTCCTTCAACTGTGCCGCATGAAGGTAGGACCTGTCCGCATATTCGAGGCGAGTCTGCTTCGAAGCTGGCCAGCCCAGTTTCGCGGCCACGTCGGACGACTTCATGCGACGAAGGATACGGGCGGCGCGAACGCGATCACCGTATACGGTAATTAGCATGATCTGTCACCGACGATTCTCTCATTCAAGAGGTAATTTAGGCTGGATCGTTGCCGGTGCCCTCGTTGTAGAAGAGGTCGTCGAAGTCCAGGTTGACCGTGGGCTTGTCCGAATTCTTGGCATAGAGGTCGGGCGAGCCGATAGGAATTGGAATGCGCCCGAAAACGCGCGGGGCATCCACGTCCTTCTCTAGGGCGCCCAGCCATGCCTTGCGAAGAGACTGGGTCGCGGGATCGGCATCCCAGAGCACCGTAGGCTCCCACGACGCGGCAAGCCAATCCGTCCCGAAGAGAGTGGTTTCCTCCGGGTGGGTGATGGGCGTCAAGAGCGTGTCGGGGTTGGTGATCGGCACAAGCTCCCGCTTCTTGCTGCGCTTCCGCGGGTGCTTCCGGACCCGGATCGGGACGTCCTGCGAGTCGTGCAACACGACCGAGCAGTTCCCCCCTTCGTGGGCGTCTAAGCCAGAGTTCGCGAACTCCGGCTGGGCCGTGTGCCAGAGCACGAGATTCCGGACATTGGTCGCCAGAACCACGCCACGCAGATCCTGGGGTCGGAACTTTGCGGCGCTCTGCGCGTAGGTCTCCTGGATCGCTGCGTCCAACGCCGCCGTCACGTACGGCAAGCCTTCGCTGTTCCGCTCTTCGATCTCGACCAAGACCTCGCGGATACGGGGGTGTAGTTCCACGCATGAAATTTTGCGTGTCTACACCTCCACTTGCAACGAGCTGCGTGCGCGACACGCCGGCGATGAGTGGGATCGGAGGGCGAGTTAGGGTGATTTGCGTCCTTTGAGGCATTAGATCACTTGTTCGGATGAGGAGGTGATCATGAACATACCTCAGACTGCCGCCACGGGCTACGCCCAAGTGGTCTTCGTAGCGCCGCACCAGAGGTGCTTAGGTGGAAGGAGCCTTCCTGCTACTTGCTACCTCTGTGGCTACTACTACCCAACCCCGTCTTCATCCGGGTTGCCTCTCCCTTGGCGCTCAAGGCAGAACTCACGGCACCCTTCCATTTGCCCGACTTTGGCTGTTTCGTCACGGTTACTGACGTGGCAGCCCGCCTGCTTCCAGACTGACTGGGGCTTGGAGTTTCGTACGCACCTGACTTGGGGGCGGCGGCGGGTTTGCCGAAAGGCAGCCTCACTCCCCTCCCCCTACCCCTGCCCGTACCCCTCGCGGCTCGCCCCTGCGCGACGATCGCGCCTTCAGCGCTCGTGCCTTGATGTACGAGCGTCGTGAGAGCCCGAAGCGCCTTCCGTAGCTCTTGAACTTCGCGCCCAAGCTCTTCATTGGAAGGTGCAGAAGTTTGACTGGTGTGGGTCAGGGCTTCGGTGATCCATGCTCGGATCAGAGTTGTCGTGGGGACGTGGCGAGCAGACGCCTCCGCTCGCACCGCTTCGAGTAGAGAGCGAGGCAGGCGAAGTGACGTGCCCACCATTGGGTCTTCCGCCGTTGCCGTCTCCCAGCGAGCGGTGCCGCTCTCGAGAGCGGCCTCCATCTCTACTGAGGTGTCGGCGGTGTCGTAGTACTTGCGAAGATCATCCATCTTGGTCATTTATCGCCCCTTCGCCTCGAAGACGCGTCTTTCGTTGGGTGTCATCCCGCGGGATGTGACCACGTACCATCGGCCGTCCGCGGCCTCGCTCAGGACCACCAGCAGGTACTTTCCTGCGTTCGTCGTGCCATACACCAGCGTGGTGTCCCCCCTGCCGCCCGTGATCAATCGGGGGCGGGAGTAGATCACTTCCTCTACTTCGCTGGGGGTCACGCTGTGCCGAGCTATGTGAGCTTCGGCGTCATCGGTCCAGTTGATTTCACGGTCACTCCACCGTACCACGACGTAATACACTATCCAACGGCTTCGGTAGACGCTACAGCGCGACGGCTAGAACTCTGCTTGACCGGCTTTCTGGCAACGGCGAGGAAGTCGGCGCCCGGGCGGTAGCTCGTCCGCTTCGGCCCCTGTGCACCAAGTGGCTGGGGCGGGGCTACCGCTGCCCGTCCGACCGGTTCGTGCGGATTGGGCACAACGGCGCCCAGGTCAACACGTACAGCAGCGATGTACAGCAACCGAGCGAGCCGCAAGAGCTGCCAGGCGGCGACCAGAAGCTGCCCGACGTCGGGGACGGCCGTAGGAGATCGCATCGCCCGGAGCTACGGATCAGAAGGTTAGGGGTTCGAGTCCCTTCGGGCGCACAACTGATCAAGGCCGTGACCAGCTAGAAGCTGATCACGGCCTTGATCTTTTCCCGGCTGTGCCGTGATCTCCCGCAAGGTGGGAGGTCGGTGCTCGTCGGCCCGGCTGCGCGCGCAACTCGTATCGCTCCCTCCGGCGGACCCATCGTGATCCCGCCCTCGTTTGGCAGGCCTATCGGTGGCGTTGCTGCAACGATGCAAGACGTGGGAACTGCGAAAACTACGACGCCTGCCATCTCGCCCCTTGCTGGCGAGCCGATCAAGCGCGCTGATGCCGAGCGTCTCGCGGGAGTGCTTAAGGCATTCGCCGACCCGGCCCGGCTGCGACTGCTCAGTCTGATCCAGTCGTCGCCGGAGGGCGAGGCGTCGGTGACCGACCTGACCGCGCCGCTCGGTCTCTCCCAGCCCACCGTGAGTCACCACCTTCGGATCCTCACCGAGGCCGGCCTGCTCGAGCGTGAGAAGCGCGGCGTCTGGGCGTACTACCGCCTGGTGCCGTCCGCGATCGCCGCGATCGCCGACGTGTTGACGCCACCCCGCAAGCGGGCGACGAAGAAGACCCGCTGACTGGCGCCGTCGAGGACCGACGCCGTGCCGGTGGAGCCTCCGGCCCTCCGGGAGGGGGCGGGGCGCTCGGTCGTGACGTCCGGGCGATCCGATGGGATAGCATGGGAGCGCAAGGCGCAGATGGGGACGAGTACCGCCGCACGCAGCCGGTAGCGACCTGGGGATGGTGTGAGCCCGGGGGTGTGCGCGACGGGAAGATCACCCCGGAGCCGTCGGAGGAAAGGCCGCGAGGCCGAGTAGAACCGACCGCGAACCCTAATGAGGGGGCCGCACGCGGCCAAGAAGGGTGGTACCGCGGGGCCCCGGCCTCGTCCCTTCGCCGGAGCAGGACACCGTCCGACGGAGGAGCCATGTACCGTCCCGTTGCCAACCAGGTCGACCTGACCGCCCTCGACCACGAGGTGCTGCGGTTCTGGAACGACGAGGGCATCTTCGCGCGCAGCATGGCGCAGTCCCAGGGACGCCCCGAATGGGTGTTCTACGAGGGCCCGCCCACCGCGAACGGCATGCCCGGCGCCCATCACATCGAGGCGCGGGTCTTCAAGGACATGTTCCCGCGGTACCGGACGATGAAGGGCTTCCACGTCGCCCGCAAGGCCGGCTGGGACTGCCACGGCCTGCCGGTGGAGCTGGCCGTCGAGAAGGAACTCGGGCTCAACGGCAAGCAGGACATCGAGCGCTACGGCATCGCCGACTTCAACGCCCGCTGCCGCGAGTCGGTGACCCGGCACACCGACGCCTTCGCCGAGCTGACCCGACGGATGGGCTACTGGGTCGACCTGGGCGACGCCTACCGGACCATGGACTCGGAGTACATCGAGTCGGTGTGGTGGTCGCTGAAGCAGATCTTCGACAAGGGCCTGCTGGTCGAGGACTTCCGGGTGGCGCCGTGGTGCCCGAAGGACCAGACCACCCTCTCCGACCACGAGCTGGCCCAGGGCTACGAGACCGTCGTCGACCCGTCGGTGTACGTGCGTTTCCCGCTGACCTCGGGTCCGCTGGCCGGGCGGGCGTCGCTGCTGGTCTGGACCACCACCCCGTGGACGCTGGTCTCCAACGTGGCGGTCGCCGTGCATCCGGAGGTGACCTACGTGGTCGCCACCGACGGCACCGAGCAACTGGTGGTCGCCGAGCCGCTGCTGGCCCCGTTGCTCGGCGACGGGTGGAAGGCCACGGGGGAGTCCTTCACCGGCCGTGAGCTGGAACGGTGGACCTACCAGGCGCCGTTCGACCTGGTCGAGGCACCGGACGCGCACATCGTGATCCTGGCGGACTACGTCACCACCGACAGCGGTTCCGGTCTGGTGCACCAGTCGCCGGCCTTCGGCGCGGACGACCTCGCGAGCTGCCGGGCGTACGGATTGCCGATGATCAACCCGGTGCGCCGCGACGGCACCTTCGAGGCGGACCTGCCGCTCGTCGGCGGGCTGTTCTTCAAGGCCGCCGACGCGCCGCTGGTCGCCGACCTGGCCGCCCGTGGGCTGCTGTTCCGCGAGATCGCCTACGAGCACAGCTATCCGCACTGCTGGCGCTGCCACACCGCGCTGATCTACTACGCGCAGCCCTCCTGGTACATCAGGACCACCGCGGTGCGTGACGCCCTGCTGCGCGAGAACGAGCGCACCACCTGGCACCCCGCCACCATCAAGCACGGCCGGTACGGCGACTGGCTCGTCAACAACATCGACTGGGCGCTGTCGCGGCAACGCTACTGGGGCACGCCGCTGCCTGTCTGGCGCTGCGCCGAGGGCCATCTGACCTGCGTCGGCTCGCTGGCCGAGCTGGGTGAGAAGGCGGGCCGGGACCTGTCCGAGCTCGACCCGCACCGGCCCTTCATCGACGACGTGACGTTCGCCTGCCACTGCGGCGCCGACGCGACCCGGGTGCCCGAGGTGATCGACGCCTGGTACGACTCCGGCGCCATGCCGTTCGCCCAGTTCGGCTACCCGTACCGCAACCGGGAGCTGTTCGAGAGCCGCTACCCGGCGCAGTTCATCTCCGAGGCGATCGACCAGACCCGGGGCTGGTTCTACACGCTGATGGCGATCGGCGTGCTGGTGTTCGACCGGTCGGCGTACGAGAACGTGGTCTGCCTGGGCCACATCCTGGCCGAGGACGGCCGCAAGATGTCCAAGCACCTGGGCAACATCCTCGAGCCGATCCCGCTGATGGAACAGCACGGTGCCGACGCGGTGCGCTGGTTCATGGCCGCGGTCGGATCGCCCTGGTCGGCGCGCCGGGTGGGGCACGGCGCTCTGCAGGAGGTGGTGCGCAAGACCCTCCTGACCTACTGGAACACGGTGGCCTTCCAGTCGCTGTACGGCCGTACCGCCGGCTGGTCCCCCTCGGCGTCGGACCCGCGCCCGGCCGACCGCCCGCTCCTGGACCGGTGGCTGCTGTCCGAGACGCACAGCCTGATCCAGCGGGTGGACGCGGCGATGGCGGCGTTCGACACGCACGAGGCGGGCAAGCTGCTCGCCGCCTTCGTCGACGACCTGTCCAACTGGTACGTGCGGCGCAGCCGCCGCCGGTTCTGGCGTGGGGACCGGGCGGCGCTGGCGACCCTGCACGAGGCGCTCACGGCGGTGACGTTGCTGATGGCGCCGATCACCCCGTTCATCACCGAGCGGGTCTGGCAGGACATGGTCGTGCCGGTGACGCCGGACGCGCCGGCGTCCGTCCACCTCGCCGCGTACCCGGTCGCCGACGACTCCCTGGTCCACCCGGAACTCGCGGTGCAGATGGCGCTCGCCCGGCGGCTGGTCGAGCTGGGCCGGGCGGCCCGCGCCGACTCGGGGATGAAGGTCCGCCAGCCCCTGTCGCGCGCGCTGGCCTCTGCCTCGGGCTTCGACGACCTGCCTCCGGAGCTGCTCGCCGAGGTTGCCGCCGAGCTCAACGTCGGGTCGGTGTCGTCGGTCGTCACGGCCGGCGGATCGCTCGTCGACACCACCGCCAAGGCCAACTTCCGGTCGTTGGGCAGGCGGTTCGGCAAGGAGGTGCAGGCCGTCGCCAAGGCGATCGCGGGCGCCGACGCCGCCGCGCTGAAGGACGAGTTGCGCAGCACCGGCACGGCCACGATCGTCGTCGGTGGCGAGAGCGTCACGCTGGGCCCGGACGAGGTGATCATCACGGAGAACCCGCGCGAGGGCTGGGCGGTGGCCTCCGACAGCGGTGCCACCGTGGCACTCGACCTGCAGCTCACGCCTGAGCTGCGGCGCGCCGGGGTGGCGCGCGACGCGATCCGGCAGATCCAGGAGGCCCGCAAGACCAGCGGCCTCGACGTCGCCGACCGCATCGTGCTGCGTTACCAGGCGTCGGCGGACGACACCGCGACGGCGCTCGCCGAGCACGGCGAGCTGGTCGCCGACGAGGTGCTCGCCACGGACTACGCCCCCGGAACGCCCACGTGGGCGGACGCCGAGGCGTTCAGCGACGAGTCGCTGGGTCTGACGTTCTGGCTCCGCAAGGCCTGAGGGGTCGTCGCGGCGGGACAGGTCGAGCCTCGCTGCCCCCGGTGGCGGCCCGTCATCGAGCGCTGGACCGCGAGCTGCGGAAGGTGCGGCGGTAGGTTTCCGGGGGCACGCCGACGGTGCGGTTGAAGTGTCGGCGCAGCGTCGCGGCGGTGCCCATGCCGGTGGCCGCCGCGACGGCGTCGATGCTGTCGCCGGTGGTCTCCAGCAGCTCCTGGGCGTGCCGGATCCGTTGGGTCAGCAGCCATCGCAGCGGGGTGGTGCCGGCCACCGACCTGAAGTGGCGGCCCAGGTTGCGCGAGCTCATGTTCGCCTGACGGGCCAGGTCCTCCACCGTCAGCGGGCGGTCGAGCCGTTCGATCGCCCAGGAGAACAGCGCGGCGAGCGGGTGGTCGTCCCGGGCGGGCACCGGGGCGGTGACGAACTGGGCCTGGCCGCCGGCCCGGTGCGGGGGCACGACCAGGCGGCGGGCGAGCGTGTTGGCGACCGCCGCGCCGTGGTCGAGGCGGACCAGGTGCAGGCACAGGTCCATCGCGGCGGCCTTGCCGGCGGAGGTGAGCACGCTGCCGTCGTCCACGTAGAGCACGTCCGGATCGACCTCCACCCGGGGATGGCGGGCCGCCAGGGCCTCGGTGTGCGCCCAGTGCGTGGTCGCCCGTCGGCCGTCCAGCAGGCCGGCGGCGGCCAGCACGAACGCGCCCGTGCACAGGGAGGCCACCCGCGCGCCCGCCTCGTGGGCCGCGCGCACCGCGTCGACCAGGTCGGCGGGCGGGTCCTCGTCGACGTCGACCCACCCGGGGACGATCACCGTGTCGGCGTGCGCGAGCTGGTCGAGCCCGCAGTCGGGCTCCAGCAGGAACCGGCCCACCCGCACCGCGGCCGGTCCGCACACGGTGAGGCGGTACCAGGGGTCGGCCAGGCCGGTCAGGTCGGATCCGAAGACCTCGTACGCCAGGGACAGCTCGAAGTGCAGCATCCCGTCGGTGACGGCCAGCGCGACGGTACCCATGTCCGAAACTGTACGGGGCATGGCGTTCCAGACACTCGCGGCGGTGCGCCTCCACGGCCAGGATGGTCACAGTTGATCAATCGGGCACGGGGCTGGGAGAGCTGATGGGATCGGATCGGACGGTGGCGGTCTTCGGCGCCTACGGGCACACCGGGCGCTTCGTGGTGGCGGAGTTGCGCGCCCGCGGGTTCGTCCCGCTGCTCTCGGGACGCGACGCGGACAAGCTGCGGGCGCTCGCGGCGCTCCATCCGGGGCTCGACATCCGGCCGGCCTCGGTCGACGACCCGGCCTCGCTCGACCGCGCGCTGGCCGGCGCGGCAGCGGTGGTCAACTGCGCCGGGCCCTTCGCCGTGACCGCCGCTGGAGTGATCGAGGCCGCGCTGCGCGCCGGCATCCCGTACGTGGACGTGGCCGCCGAGATCGAGGCCAACCTCGACACCTTCGCGCACTTCGCGGAGCGCGCCCGCGCCGCGGGGACCGTGGTGGTTCCCGCGATGGCCTTCTTCGGCGGCCTCGGCGACCTGCTGGTCACGGCGGCGATGGGCGACTGGACGGTGGCCGACGAGGCGCATGTCGCGTACGGGTTGAGCGGTTGGCACCCCACGCCCGGGACCCGCGCGGCGGGCACGGTCTCCCGGCAGCGCAGGGACGGCCGGCGCGTCCGCTACCGCGACGGGCGGCTGGAGTACCGCGACGACGCCCCGCCCACCCTGACGTGGGCCTTCCCCGACCCGGTGGGGAGCCGGGCGGTGATCGGCGAGTTCAGCATGGCCGACGTCGTCACCGTCCCCAGCCACCTGGCCATCCCCGAGGTCCGCACCTACATGACGGTCGAGGCGGCCGGCGACCTGGCGGCTCCGGACACACCGGCACCGGCCGCCGCCGACGATCGCGGGCGGTCCGCGCAGACCTTCCTCGTCGACGTCGTCGTGCGCTCCGGCGGGGCGGAACGGCGCGCCGTGGCCGGCGGCCGGGACATCTACGCCGTCAGCGCGCCGCTCGCGGTCGAGGCCGTCCACCGCATCCTCACGGGACGGACCAGGACCGTCGGTGTCGCTTCCGCCGGTGCCGTCTTCGACGCGCCCGACTTCCTGCGCGCCCTGTCCGCGCACATGTCGCTCGAACTGCGTCGGTAGGCCCTGCGCTCCCCTCTCGGACTCCCACCACCACCGGCGGGCTCGTCACACCCCGCAGGCAAGGTGTGCACCGGCTACGGCGGGCACGGCGTCCGCCGCGCGGAACTGGAGGAAACAGTGGCGGTCACCGCCGATGATCTCGATGTCGCAGTGTCCAGCGTCGTCGCCAGCCTGCTACCGGCGACCGGCCTGGACTGGTCCGCGCGGGCAGGCGACCTGGAGTGGGACTGCTGGCACGCCGCCGAGCACGTCGGCGACTGCCTGATGTCGTTCGCGGGTCAGCTCGTCGCCCGGCCCGAGAAGCGGTTCGTGTGCTTCGTGGCGAACGCCGACAAGGACGCCTCCCCGGCGGAGGTTCTGGAGTTCGTCGAGGTGGCTGGCCGTCTTCTGGCGGCCACGGTACGCACGTCCGGCCCGGATGTCCGGGCCTACCACCCCACGGGCCAGGCTGATCCGGAGGGCTTCGCCGCGATGGGCTGCGCGGAGACGTTGCTGCACGGCGACGACATCGCGCAGGGCCTCGGCCTGGCCCTCCGTCCACCACGTGACGTGTGCGCCCGGGTCCTCGCCCGGCTGTTTCCGGAAGCGGTGCGGGAGCTGGCCGGGGTGGACCCGTGGGCGGCGCTGCGGTGGTCCACCGGCCGGATCGAGCTGCCGGGACGCCCCCGGTTGCGGGAATGGCGCTGGCGGGGTGCTCCGCTGGGCGGATGATTCCGGCGGACGCGACGGCGCCCGCACGTTGTGGGCGTCGCGCGTTCCACGGTCGGTTCGCTGGGGCTCGTCGCCGGACCTCCGAACGGGGGTGGCGATCGCGAGGCTCCGTCTAGTGTCCGGTTTCCGACGCCGGGCCGCCTCGGGGCGCTCCCGCAGCCGCGGGCAACCCCGAGGCGGGCCGATCCCGACGCCGACCGGGGCGGCCCGGCACCCGCGCCGCCCTGCCCCCGGCGGGTGTTTCCGCCCAGGTGAGGACGCGATCCGGCCGGCCGGACGACCACCGGACGGGACACACCCCAACCACCCTTTCCCGGGACATCCGACGCGGTCCGCGTCGTATGTCGCGGACCGGGACAAGTGGAATTCCCACGAACTCCGGTATGCGCGTTCCCATCTGCCCACGCCAATGGAAAACCGCAATTTGAAAGAAGCTGGCAGCGGAACTCCCATTGAGGATCATGGTCTCCGATCAGACCGAAGGGCAGGTCCTATGTCGTTGGGAACCGAGCATCTCGAGACCTCTCAGCCCGGCCGGACGAGTGGTGGAAAGCTGGTCAGCCGCGTGGCGCGGGAGGGCGGGACGGTGCATGACCGGTGGTCCGCCGCCCTCGTCGTCGACCCGCACGACCCCTACTTCTTCGACCATCCGCTCGACCATCTGCCCGGCATGGCGCTCGTCTGCGGTCTGTTCGAGCTGCTCAGGTCCGCCGACGTCGGCATCGAGGGGACCCGGCGGCAGATGCTCGTCTCGCTGCGCTTCCCCCTCTTCTGCGAACTGGGCGAGCCGGTCGGCCTCGAGGCGGTCGTTCCGGCGCCCGCGCGCTCGGTGGCGTTCGTGGGCCACCTGGCGGCGAGCGGTGGCGACGGCGCCAGCACCGCCGGCGACATCGGGCTGCGGGCGTTCCAGGGCGAGACCACCGTCTGCGAGGGGACGGTCGGTTTCCGGACCGGAGAGCCGTACCGACCCGAGGTCCCGGGCACCCGGGTGTCCGCCCCGGCGCCCCCGGCGGATCCGGCGCTGGTCCACCGCCAACACCCCGAGAACGTGCTCATCTCCGCGATGGACGCCGACCACTCCGTCGCCGTCCGCCGGCCGCCGACGGGCCATCCGCTCGCCGGTCCCCCCGGTGCGCCGGCCCGGGTCGAACTCGTCGTCGACGCCGCCCGCCAGTTCGCCACCATGATCAACCATGTGGCTGGCCGGTCCCGCCCGGGCGCGACGTTCGTCCTCCTCGACCTGGACGCGGACCTGCCCGGCGACCTGTCCGGCGACATCGCGCTGAACTGGACGCCGGAACCGCCCGCCCGGGGCCGGCTCAGCCTGACCATCAGGGTCCTGGTCGACGGCGTCCCCCGTGGGCACGTGGGCTTCCGCTACTACGTGGCGACCCCCGCCGTCTACGACCGGCTCCGGCGTCCGACCGCGAGCACCGGGGGGCAGGCGTGACCCGGCCCGAAGCCACCACCAGGGCACGCGCCGGGATCGACCCGGTCACCGTGCTGACCCGGCTGCTCTTCGTGGTCGCGTTCACCGTGCTCGTCGTCCGGGGGGTCTGGTACCTCAGCTCGGCAGGGGAGCCGTCCCACCTGATCTCCGGGCTGCTCGCGGTCGGATACCTGATCTGGCTGAGCGTCGAGATCCCGGTGACCTTCCGCAAGCCCGCGCAGCCCGCGGCGGAGATCCGCACCCTGGCGGTCTACGCCTGCGCCCGCCTGACGCTGGTCGTGGTCGCGATGGTGCCGGCCGCGCCCTGGTCCCGGTTCTCGTGGTGGATGATCCCCCCGATCGTGCTCTTCGTCGCCGGGATCGCCCTGCGGCTGACCGCGATCCGGGCCCTCGGGGCCCTCTACACCCACCACGTGCTGCGCCGGGACCGGCACCCCATCGTGACCGGGGGGCCGTACCGGCTGGTCAGGCACCCGGCGTACGCCGGGATGCTGCTGGCCAACCTCGGCTTCGTGCTCTACTTCCTCAGCCCGGTCAGCGTGCTGGCGCTGCTGGCGTTGCTGGGCGGCCTGATCTGGCGGATCCGCACCGAGGAGCGGGTGCTCTGGTCGGCGCCGGGCTACCCGGAGTTCGCCACCGGGCGCGCCCGGCTCGTGCCGGGGGTGTGGTGATGTCGATCATCCACGCCGGGGATCCGCGGCTGTCCGATCCGACGCTGGTCGGGCACAAGTTCGCCCGGCAGGAGCAGCTCCGCGCGGCCGGCTTCCCGGTGCCCGGGTTCTGCTGCCTGTCGGTGCTCGCCTTCGACGAGGCCACGGCCGCGCTGATGGCGACCGCGCCGGGCGCGGACGCGGATCCGGACCAACTGCTGGACTGGGCGAAGCGGACCGCCGACGAGCTCCGGGCGGTCACCCTGCCGGCGGAGGTCACCGCCGAACTCGACGCGGCGGTGGCCGCGCTCGCCGCCCCGGACCACCTGCTGGCGGTACGGGCGTGCGTGGTGGCCGACGCGGACGGCAACGGCGAGGACGGGGTGAACGACGCCTTCGCGGGCCTGACCGACTCGTTCCTGTACGTCGCGCCGGACGACGTCCGGCGGCGGGTCCTCGACTGCTGGGCGTCCGGCCTGAACCCGGAGTCGATCCTGTACCGGGCCCGGCGTGGCCTTCCCCCCGTGTCGGCCCGGGTGGCGGTGGGCGTGCAACGGATGATCCCCGGCACCCGCTCGTTCGTGGCGTTCAGCCGCGATCCGCGTACCGGGGCGGACTCCTGCGTGGTCGCCGCCGCCCACGGCATCGGCGAGGGGGTCGTGCAGGAACGCGCCGACGTGGACCACTTCTTCGTCGACAACGCCACCGGGGCCGTGCGCGCCGAGACCGTGGTCAAGAGGGACATGGTCGTTCCCGCCGCGGACGGTACGGGACCGATGGTCCAGCCCGTGCCGGCGGAACTCGCCACCGCGCCCGTGCTCACCGACGAGCAGGCCCGTCAGGTGGCCGACCTGGCCGCGCGGGTGCAGGGGTTCTTCGGCCCGCCGCAGGACATCGAGGGCACCATCACCCCCGACGGCACCGTGCACCTGCTCCAGGCCCGGCCGGTGGTCTTCACGAGTGCCTCGCCCGAGCGCTCCCGGGAGGCCGATGCGGCCGACGACGGCGCCGTGCCCTGGAGCAACCACAACATCACCGAGAGTTATCCGGGGGTGTCCGGCGCCCTGACGTACTCCCAGGCGCGGGTGTTCTACCGACTGATCTTCCGGGACGTGTACCGCCGGATGGGCGTGCCGGAACACCGGCTGCGGTCCAACGAGCACCACCTCAGCCGCATGGTGGGGCTGCTGGGCGGGCGGGTCTACTACCGGCTGGACGCCTGGTTCGTCCTGCACCACCAGATCCCCGGCTTCGTGCTGGTCCGCCCCTGGTGGGAGCGGTCGATGGGGCTGGCCGGGGACTACCGTCCGTCGCGCGCCGAGGTGCTGCGGGCGCTGCCCAGCGTGCCCGGGCTGGCGGTGAGGCTGGCCCGGCTGCCCGGCTCCGTGCGGCGGTTCCTCCGGTGGTGGGACGCGCTGGTCGACGACTCCCGCGGCATCGACGAGTGGACGCCGGAGGAGCTGATCGCCTGCTACCGCCGGCTCTGGAGCGAGGTCGGCCACCGGTGGGGCGTGACCCTGGTCAACACCTTCTTCATGCTCGGCACGGCGACCCTCGCCTCGGCGCTGGTGCGCCGCTGGGTGGACGGCGACGAGCAGCGCACCCTCGGGGGCCTGCTGATGGGCGGGCGGGAGAACCGCTCGGTGCTCGGCGTGCGGTCGGGAATCGCCCTCGCCCAACTGTTCGCCGAGCACCCGGAACTCGCCGAACGGGTGCGGAACTGCGACGACGACGCGGCCGACGCGCTCTGGCGCGAGGTGACCGACGGACGGTACGGCACGGAGGTGGCCGACGCCGCGCGTGAGCACCTGCGCCGGTACGGCGACCGCGCGCCGCACGACCTCAAGCTGGAGGAGGCCTCACCCCGCCAGCGACCCGGAATGATCATCACGATGCTGCGGCCCCTGGTGCAGAGCGGCCTGACCGTCGCCGAGAGCCGGGCCCGGGAACTGGAGAGCCGGGCCGAGGCGGAACGGGAGCTGCGGCAGAACTGCCGCTCGGCGGGTCGCCGGCTGGTCATCCGGACCCTCGCGGCGGGGCTGCGCTTCTTCGTCCGGACCCGGGAGGACACCCGCTACTGCCGCAGCCAGCTCTACGGGCTGACCCGGCACGTCATGTGGCGGCTCGGGGAGCTGCTCACCGAGGCGGGACAGCTCGACGACCGACTGGACGTGCTCGACCTCACCGTAGAGGAGGTGCTCGGAGCGTACGACGGGACGGTGGTCGACACCGACCTGCGCGCGATCGTCCGGCGCCGCCGCGCGGAGCGACTGGCCGCGGCCGACGGCCCGGATCTCGGCATCCGCCCCGCCACCCCCTACAACCGGCCGATGCCGGCCTCCCTGGCCGCGCCCGTCGCCAGCGCCACGGCCGGCGCAGGCGGGCCGGTCCGGTTGCAGGGGCTGCCGTCGAGCAAGGGAGTGGTGCGCGGGCAGGCGCGGGTCGTGCTGGACCCGTCGACACCGGCGGAGACCTGCCGTGACCGGATCATCGTAGCTAAGGAGACCGACCCCGGATGGTTGATGTTGATGATGGTGGCGCGCGGCATGGTGGTGGAGCGGGGCACCCTGCTCTCGCACACCGCGATCACGGGCCGGCTGTTGGGCATCCCGACGGTGGTCGCGGTGCCGGACGCCACCACCCTGATCGAGGACGGCTCGTGGATCGAGGTGGACGGGGCGAACGGTACGGTCCGCAGCGTCCCGGCCACCAGCCCGGCGACGGTCTGATCCGGCGGCTGTCGCGCTACGTCGCCGGCAGCTACCCGCCGAAGGCGTACGTGCCGTACGCGGTGCTCTGGGCGCTCGGCGGCGCGGCGGTGTGCGCGGTCGCCGACGTGCGGATCGACGGCTGGCTGCCGGACGTCGGCACGCTGGTCAGCGCGCTCACCCTGCTGGTGAACCTGCTGATGATGCGCGCCATCGACGACATCCGGGACCTCGACTACGACCGGACGCACAATCCGGACCGGCCGCTGGCGCGGGGCGTGGTGGGGGTCCGGGACCTGGGCGTCATGATCGCCGCCGGCACGGTGCTGGTCCTCGCCCTGAACGCCTGGCGGTGGCCGGTGATGTGCGTGCTCGCCGCCCAGCTCGGGTACGCCTTCGCGCTGCTCTGGGCGGACCAGCGGCTGCGCTGGCCGGCCGGCGACGCGCTGCTGGTCGGCTTCGTGGTGAACTTCCCGGTCCAGCTCCTGATCAACGCGTTCCTCTACGCCGGCGTGCTGCACTCGACGGGGCTGGCGCCGTCCTGGTCGGGCGCGGTCGGCATCGTGGTCTCCGCGCTGGCGTTCCTGCACCTGGAGTTCGGCCGCAAGACGACCCGGCAGCCCCGGCCGGGCGAGCGCACGTACTCCCAGGCGCTCGGCGCCCCCGCCACGGCGGCCCTGGCGGTCGGTGCGGCGCTGGCGTCGGTCGTGCTGCTGCTGGTCACCACCGCGCGGGACGACGCGCCGTACTGGCCGGTCTGGCTGGTGGTGCTGCCGCTGGCGCTGCCGGCCCTCGGCGCGCGGCGGTTCTGGGCCGAGCGGCAACCCCGTTGGCCGTACGCGTCGGCGGCGATGTTCCTGCTCGGCACGTTCGCCACCTATCAGCTCGCCAGCATATTGCAGGAGGTGGCAAGCGCATGAGCGACCTGCCCTCGTTCCCCTTCGCGGTCGACCCCTCGGTGGAACCACCGGCCGAGTACGCGGCGATGCGCGCCCGGCCACGGCCCGGGCGGGTCCGGTTGCCGAGCGGCCGGGAGGCGCTCCTCGTCACCCGGTACCCGGACGTCCGGCTGGTGCTCTCCGACCGCAGGTTCAGCCGCTCGGCCTACACCGCCGGGACGCTCTTCGCCCGCAGCGCCGACTCGCTGCCCCTGATCACCACGGACGCGCCCGTGCACACCCGGCGACGGGGCACGGTGGCGCCGGCCTTCACCGCGCACCAGGTGAGCCGGCTGCGGCCGATGGTCGAGGACCTGGCGCGGCGGCAGCTCGCCGAGTTCGCGGCCGGGCCGCGTCCGGCCGACGTGGTGGGTCGCTTCACGGTGCCGTTCACGCTGCGGGTGATGTGCCGGCTGATGGGCGTGCCCGAGGCGGACATGCCGCGCTTCGGCCCGTGGGTCGACTCGATGATGTCGATCAACCGGGTTCCGAGCGAGGAGGTGGACCGCTGCCACCGGGAGATGCACGGGTACTTCGCGGACCTGGTCGACACGCTGCGGGCCCGGCTCGACCGGGGCGAGGCGCCGTCCGGGCTGATCGTGCGGATGCTGACCCAGCAGCGGCCCGACCGGCAGCTGAGCCGCGCCGAGGTGGTCGTCCTCTCCGCCGGGATGCTGATGGCCGGGTACGAGACGACCAGCAACGTGCTGGCCGTCGTGCTGTACCACATCCTGCGTCGACCCGAGCTTGTCGAACGGGCCCGGGGCGGCCCCGCCTCGCTCGATCCGCTGCTGGAGGAGCTGCTGCGCCACGTCTGCGCCAACGGCAGCGGCGGCGTGCCCCACGTGGCGACCACCGACGTGACGCTCTCCGACGGCTCGGTGGTGGCCGAGGGCGAGGTCGTGGTGCCGGTCCCGGACGCGGCGAACCGCGATCCCGACGTCTTCGCCGACCCGGACCGGATCGACCCGGACCGGGCGGAGAACCCGCACGTCGCCTTCGGGTTCGGCGCGCACCACTGCCTCGGCGCGGAGCTGGCCCGCCTGGAGCTGCGGGTGGGCGTCGCGATGCTGCTGGAGAAGCTGCCCGGGCTGCGGATCGCGGTGCCGGAAGAGGAGCTGCGGTGGCGTACGGACATGTACGTCCGGGGCCTGTGGGAGCTGCCGTTGGAGTGGGACGGTGCCGTAGGTGGCTGACCCGCTGACTCCGGACGCCCTGCTCACGACCACGCGCGCCGTGCGCCGGCGCCTGGACCTGAACCGGCCGGTGCCCCGGTCGCTGGTCGAGGAGTGCCTGCGCGTCGCGCAGCAGGCGCCCTGCGGCTCCGGTCGCAACGCCCTGCACTGGATCACGGTCACCGACCCGGGCACCCGAGGCCGGCTCGGGACCATCTACCGGGCCGCCTTCGAGGAGCAACTCGCGGCGGCCGGTGGAGGGGCGGACCGGCCGCCGCCGGACGGGAACCGGTCGCTGGCCAGCGCCGTCCACCTGGCCGCGAACATGGGCGCGGTACCCGTGCTGGCGCTGGCCTGCGTGGTGACCCCCGACCCGCTGCCCGCCGGCAACCAGGCCGGGCTGTGGGGGTCGGTGATGCCCGGCGTCTGGAGCTACATGCTGGCCGCCCGCAGCCGCGGGCTCGGCACCGTCTGGACCACCGCCCACCTGCGTCGGGAGGCCGAGGTGGCCCGGCTGCTCGGCATCCCTTCCGGGGTGCACCAGGTGGCGCTGGTGCCGACGGCCTGGTACACGGGCAGCACCTTCCGGCCGGCCGCCCGACCGCCGCTGTCCACCGTGCTGCACGACGAGCGTTGGTGACCCGGGCGGCCGACCGCGCCGGCGGATGACCGGGCCGGGGTCGGGGCGGAGCCCCCGGCCCCGGCCGTCACCGCAGCCGCTGGTACATGACGTGCAGTCCGACGAGGCCGTCCTGAGGGTGGTCGAACGCCTCGGGGACCGTGCCGATCACGTCGAAACCGAGGGAACGCCACAGGTGCACGGCCGGGTGGTTCGACTCGACCACCGCGTTGAACTGGATGCCGTGGAATCCCTCGGCGCGGCACCAGTCGAGCGTGTACCGACCGAGTGCCCGGCCCACACCCCTGCCCTGGTGCGCGGGATCGACCAGGAAGGACGCCGTGGCCACGTGCGAACCCCGTCCGGGCCGGTTGGGGCCCATCTTGGCCGAGCCGACGACGACGTCGCCGTCCACCGCGACGACGGTCCTGCCCGGGGGCTGCTCCATCCACCAGGGCCGGGCCTCTTCGAGGGACTGGTCCGGCGGAAAGGCATACGTCTTCCCCTCCGCCATGATCGCGGCGTAGAAGGGGTAGATGTCCGTCCAGTCCTGCTCGGTGGCGACCCTGATGATCATCACCTCAGGTTACGGGGCCGGCCGCTCGCCGGCACCCGCACGCCGCGATGCTCTCCGTGCCGCCCCCATCACGCTGTCGCCGTTCGAACGGGAATACGGTGGGTCGTGAGCCGGTCGCGGAACCGTCCTTCGCCAGCGAAGGCGCGCCGAGCCGATGCCCTGCTCCCGGGCGCGTGAGCGGCTGACGGAGGCGGGCGGGTTCTTCCTGTCCACCGTCCGGCCGGACGGCAGGCCGCACGCCGTGCGGTCTCCCGCCCGCCCACGGCGTGGTCCGGAGCGCCGACGCGACGCCACTCGACGCCGGGGGCCCGCAGTCGTCGGGTTGGTATCCTTCGCCCTGCCGGCCCACCTGGCCGGTGCGACCCCCGCTCCGCGCGTCACCGCTGCCCCGGGCGCGGCCGTCGGCGACCCGGAGCAGCTCAGGACAGTCGAGAGCCGAGGCGATGATGACCACCTTCAGTTGGTCGGAACTTCGGCGCGAGCCCGTCCACGAGGACGACCACCTGCTCGTGCTCGACAAGCCGCCGGGCATCTCCGTGATGGGCGAGCGGCACACCGAGTCCCTGACCGACCTGGCCGCCGCCGCCGGGGAGCCGGTGCACTGGGTGCACCGCATCGACAAGGTCACCTCGGGGCTGCTGCTGCTGGCCAGGACGCCGTCGGCGCACGCGTCGCTGACCCGGCAGTTCGCCAGCCGGGGCGCCGACAAGCGCTATCTGGCCTGGGTCGAGGGGGCGCGGCTGCCCGAGCGCGGCACCATCGACCTGCCGCTGCGGCCGGGCCGCAAGGGGACCATCCGGATCGCGGGAGAGCGTGACGCCATCCGCTACGACGCCGACCGCCGCCGCTTCGCGCTGCCGGAGTCGGCCGTCGACCGGTCCAAGCCCTCCTACGAGTCGCGTACCGACTTCGCCACGGCGCTGGTCAGCGGCGACCGTACGCTGCTGGTGCTCAAGCCGGTCACCGGTCGGCGCCACCAGATCCGCGTCCACCTGGCGTGGCTCGGCTTCCCGATCGTCGGCGACCCGCTCTTCCACCGTGGGCAGGCGGACCAGCGGACGTACCTGCACTCCTGGGGCTGCGAGATCACCTGCGACTGGCGGGACGAGCCGCGCACCCGGTTCTGGGCCGCGCCCGGCGAGGAGTTCCTCGACGTCTTCGCCGACGGCCGGAAGCCCCTGCTCGACGACGCCCTGGAGGCGCTGGCCGCCTGACCGGCGCGGAACGCCGGACCCGCGGTGGCCGGCCGAGGTCCGCCCCGGGCCGCCGTCGCCGGGCCGGACCGGCCCGGTGCGGACCCGCCACCGGCGTCCCGGTCGAAGGGGTCGCCGGAAGTTCCAGCCGACGTGGACCGTAGGTGTCGTTTCCGACAGATCCGGCCCGTTGTTCCCGCTCGGCATAGCGGCGCGGCGGGCCCGACCATTAGGCTCGATTGCTGAGTGGAGCCGTCAGACATCGTCTCTACTCGATGCCGGGTTGCGAGTATTGGCTGGTTGCGGCACCGAAGGGCAGGACGGAGTGACCCGAGACGGCGAGCCAGGGGCCGACTTCGCCGAACGCGAGGACAGCAGACGCGTGGCGTACGAGGTGACCGGCGCGCCCGACGGCTTCCCCGTCTTCCTGCTCCACGGCACACCCGGCAGCCGCCGTGGCCCGAAGCCCCGCGGCATCGTCCTCTACCGCATGGGCGTCCGGCTGATCGCCTACGACCGGCCCGGCTACGGCGACTCCGACCGGCGCGAGGACCGTGACGTCGCCGACGCCGCCCGCGACGTGGAGGCGATCGCCGACCACCTGGGCGTGGAGAAGTTCGCCGTCGTCGGGCGCTCCGGCGGCGGCCCGCACGCCCTCGCCTGCGCGGCCGACGCCCGGCTGCGCGGCCGGGTGACCCGGGTGGCGGTGCTGGTCAGTCTCGCCCCGTGGAACGCCATCGAGCTGGACTGGGTCGGCGGCATGAACACCGGCAACGTGCGCGGGTTCGGCGTCGGCAGCCCCGACACCGCGGCCGTGGTCGAGGAGATCCGCCGGCGCGCCGAGCGGGCCGCCGCCGACCCGCGGCTGCTCCTGGCGGACCTGAGGACGGAGATGAGCACCGCGGACCGCCGGGCGGTCAACGACCCCGCGCTGCGCCGGCTCATCACCGACACCTACGCGGAGGCGCTCCGCTCCGGGCCGTACGGGTGGATCGACGACGTGCTGGCGTTCCGCCGCCCGTGGGCGTTCGACCTCCGGGCGATCGACACCTCGGCGACGCCGGTGCGGCTGTGGCACGGCGCCGACGACAACTTCGCCCCGGTCAGCCACGGCCGCTGGCTGGCCGCGCAGATCCCCGGCGCCGAGATGGAGGTCCGCCCCGGGGCGGCGCACTTCGACGCGGTCGAGGAGCTGCCGCGCATCCTGCGCTGGCTCGTCGACCCCGACGCGGCGCTCGACGCCACCCTGCTGATCGGCGCCCGGCCCGGTCAGTAGGGGTGCGGGTCGAGCACCCGGCGCACGTACCGCCCGTCGCGCAGCACCACGACGCTGGGGTGGTGCTGCCCGATCCGGTTGGCGAGCCGGTCGGCGATCCGCATCCGGCCGATGCTCACCCGCCCACCGGACAACGCCTGCTGGGCGGTCTCCAGGTTGCCCCGGCTGCGCAGCGTGTCCGGGTGTTCGGCTCCGAGCACCTCGGTGAGCTGCGCGACCACGGCCCGCAGCCGGTCGCGTCCCTTCTCCGGTTCCCCGGCGAGGATGGTGAAGACCGCGACGTTGTTGGCCGCCGCCATGGCGAACGGGTGCCGGTCGCCGAGCGTGGTGAGCATCGTCCGCGTCGTCGCCTCGGTGAGCGACCGACCGGTGCCCGTGTCGCCGGCGTCCCACAGGGCCACGCCCAGGTTGATCCGGCAGACCAGCGTGTACGGGTGTTCGGCGCCGAACACCCGGACGAACATCTGCTCCACCTCGCCCAGCTCCGTCAGGGCCTGCGCGCCCTGCCCCTGCAACATCAGGTTCGCCGTCCGGCTGAGCCAGCTGAACAGGGTGTCCGGGCTGGCCGGCCCGAGGGTGGCCAGCAGCCGCTGGTAGGTCTCGTCGAGCAGTAGGGCCGCCTCGGCGATCTCCCCGGTGCTGCGCAGCGACGCGGCCAGGTTGGCCTGCGCGGTGAGCAGGTCGCGGGAGTGCTCGCCGAAGAGGCTCTGGTAACCCGTCACCGCCTCCCGCAACAGCGCCACGGAACCCTCGTAGTCGCCGGTCTCCCGCAGGTCGCGGGCGAGGTTGTTGGCCGACGCCAGGGTGTTCGGGTGCTCCGGGCCGAGGACGACCCGCAGCCGGCGGTAGGTGGCCTCGTCGCCGTCGAGGGCCTTGTCGAACATCCCCATCAGCCGGTAGGACGCGGCCAGGTTGTTCGCCGCGGTCAGGGTGCGCCGGTGGTCCTCGCCGAAGACGTCGACCGACGCGGCGTACGTCCGCAGGTCGCGCTCCAGCGCCTCCCGGTAGCGGCCGAGGGTACGCAGGTCCGCCCCGTAGCCACCGGCGGTCATCAGCGTGTGCGGGTGGCTGTCGCCGATCAGCTCCTCCTGCTGGCGCAGGGTGTCCTCGTCCAGCCGGTGGGCCTCCTCGAACCGGCCGAGGCTGCGCAGCACGTTCGCCCAGTTGAACCGCAGGTGCAGCAGTTGGACGCGCAGCCTGCGGTGCTCCGGCCCGTCCGGCGCCAACTCCGCCAGCAGCGCCGACCAGACGGCCTCGGTCTCCCGCGCGTACCGCTCGCCCTGCTCGTAGCCGCCGTTGACGTAGATGTAGCGGACCCGGTCGATGACCAGTTGCCGGACGTTGTCGTCCCGGCAGGAGATCGCGTCGGAGCCGTCGAGGTGCGGCCAGAGCATCCGGAACCGCTGCCGGTTCGCCGGGTCCTCCACCTCGCCCGGCGGTCGCGACCCGGCGAGGATGCGGTGCACCTCGTGCTTCGCCGTGACCAGTTCGTCGTCGGACATCCGGGCGCGCAGGGCCGTCTGCAACAGCCGGTGCACCTGCACCCGGTGGGCGTGCGGGTCGAGCTTGATCAGCGCGAGCTTGTTCATCCGCTGCACCAGCGCCGCCGCGATGTCGCGTTCCGACACCCGGTCGGCGACCCGGGCGGCGACCACCGGATCGTGCGGGGCGATGACCTGGGCCACCTCGTCGTTGTAGAGCAGGTCGAGGGAGATCTCCGGGGCGAGCACCGACGCGAGCTGGAGCAGCCGGTACGCCCCCGGCGAGCCCTCCCTGAGCCGTTGCAGCGGGAGGTCCCAGACCTCCGTCTCCAGCCCGGTGCGGCGCAGCCCGGCCAGGTACTCGTCGACCGGCGTCCGGGTGTCGGCCAGCCACGCCCCGACCGTGGCGACGAAGATCGGCACGTTCTCCACGGCGTCGGCGACCTGCTCGGCCTCGGCGACGCTCATCAGGTGCTCGCCCAGGCGGGCGCGCAGGTGCGCCACGCTCTCACCCCGCTCGAACGCCTCCACGTCCACCGCCCGCGCCAGGTCGCCCCAGTCCGGATTGCGGGTGGTGACCAGCACGTGGCCGTTGCCCTGCGGCAGGTAGGGCCGGACGTCCTCGTACTGGTCGGCGTTGTCGAAGATGAGCAGCCAGTGCGGCGGCGGGCTGCCGTCGGCGCGGCGTTCGGTCTGCCCCAGCCGCTGCCGCAGGGCGCGGTTGGTCTCCGGGATCGTCGTCTGGCTCGGCAGGCCCAGCTCCTCGCTGAGCTCCGTCATGATCACGTCGACGAACTGGGGCGGGTCGGCGGCGACCCACCAGATGATGTCGTACGCGCCCCGGAACCGGTGCGCGTACTCGATGGCGAGCTGCGTCTTGCCGAGACCGGGGCCGCCCCGCAGCGCGACCGGGGTGCCGCCGCCGCCCGACGCCTTCAGCTCCTCGCGGAGCCGGCGCAGCAGGTCCTCGCGCCCGGTGAAGCGGGCGTTGCGGGCGGGCGCGTTGAAGACCGTCGCGCGTACGCCCGGGAAGCGGGCGGGACGCAGGCCGGCCGCGCCCACCGTGCGCCCCACCAGCTTCAGCAGGTGGTTCGCCGCGTCCTCGGCGGTGAGGTCGTGCACGGCCGTCCAGCTGCCGACCGGGACGTCCGGCACGGGCGGGGTGTCGTCGACGTGCACGGCCAGCCAGCTCGGCGCGCCCCGGTCGGTCTCGGGGCGGGCGCGCCGGGCCGCCAGGTAGGCCCGGGAGACCAGCCGGACCTCGCGGAAGGCCGCGCCCGTCGGCTCGGGCGCCGGCCCGTCCAGGGCGGCGGTGACCACCCGCAGGTCGGCCGAGTTCAACACGGCCTGCGCCCACTCCGCCCAGACCTGGTCCTCGGGCACGTGCCGCAGCACGATCAGCTCGTCCACGACCGTCGGCTTGCGCTCGAAGCGCTGCACCGTCCGGCGGCGCAACTGGTCGTCCATCCGGGGCAGCCCGGTGATCCTGCCGTTGGTGATGTGGCTGGTCAAGGTCTCGTACGCGGACAGCAGCGTGGTCCGGCCGCCCGGTTCGTCGCCGAACGTCGCCAGCGTCTCCTCGTAGGCGTAGTACGCGCGGTAGGGCACCTCGACGGTCAGCCAGTAGGCCTGCCGCTCGCTGTCGGTCATGCCCCCCGGCAGGCCGGCGAACCGCTGCATGGCCAACGACCGGCCGGCGTCGCGCTTGCCCTTCTCCCCGTCGTCGACCCGCATCGGCACGGGCAGCACCCGCCGCGCCCGCCGCCCCTCGTAGTCGCGCACCCGGGCGGCCACCGCGGCGGCCCCGTCGATGCCCTGGTCGCTGAGGGTGAAGCAGTCGACCAGGACGTCGGGCAGGTGGATGGTGCAGATCTCGGCGACGTCGCTGATCCCGGTGCGGCTGTCGATCAGGGCGTAGTCGTAGTGCCGCTTCATGTCCTCGCGCAGCGCGTCGAAGAACTGCGCGCCGCCGAGCCGGTTGTAGAAGTTGTCCCAGTTGAGGCCCGTCACGCTGGTGGCGTAGTCGGGGTTGTGTCGGCCGGCCAGCAGCAGGTCGAGGCTGCCGCCGCCGGGGAACTCCCAACCCACCGAGAACGCGTACCGGTGGACCCGGGCGTACTCCCGGTGCCAGTCGCCGGGTCGGGGCCCGGCGTCGGCCTCCTCGCGCCGGCGGGCGTTCTCCCACTCGTAGTCCAGGATCAGGTCCATCACGCCCCCGGTGGTGGCGACCTGCTCCTGGTCGAGGAACGGGGCGTAGAACCGGTGCAGGCCGGGAGACTCCAGGTCCCAGTCGGCGACGAGCACCCGCTGGCCGTTCGCGGCGAGGATCCACGCGGTGTTGGCCAGCGCCATGGTGCGGCCCGTACCGCCCTTGTAGGAGTAGAAGGTGACGACCTGGCCCTCGCGCGATGGCGTCATCGCTCGTCCTTCCCTCGCGTCGTGTCGAACGGCCGCACCGGCGGCAGGCCCGGACCGGTGCCCGGCGGGCCGTCGGACGGCCGGGACGGCCGCAGGCTCGGCTTCGGGGTGGCCGGGCCGTCGGGCGGGTCCACCGGACCGTGCCGGAGGAACTGCTTGCGGGCCTCGGTCACCAGCAGCGGCGCGCAACGCTCGAACTCCTCGATCGCGCGCGCCGGCAGGACCCGGGGGAATCCGGCGTCCTGCAACGTACCGGCGATGGACTCGGGCGCCGACTCGCCACGCTCGTGGTCGGCGGCGATGACCAACGGGACGACCCAGCGGGGCAGGCCGGCAAGCGCGGCCCGGGCGGCGGCGGCGCCGGTCGCGGCGTCCACCAGCACGACGGTGGGGCTCTCCGGCGCCAGGGCGCGGGCCGCCGGCAGGTCGACGACCCGGGTGGGCAGGCCGAGCCGCTCGGCGGTCGCGGCGACGTAGTCGGCCACCGCCAGCTCGTGCTGCCCGGCGTACGGCCGCCACCGCGCGTGGTCGGTGAGGGTGGTGACCACCAGCGCCGGGCCGCCGCCGTCGGTCACCGGGTGGCTGGACAACGTCGCCGCCCGGGACCGGGCCAGCGGCTGCGTCTCGGTCACCGTGACGATCCGCGCCGCCAGCGCCGCGAGGACGCTCTCGTACTGCCGGCGGTAGGCGCTGAGCTTGCAGAGGGCGCGCAGACCGTTCTCGGCGTAGTCGGCCCGGTCGTCGGCGTCGGGGACCAGGTCGAGGGCCTGCGTCGTCTCCGGCCGGTCGCCCCAGGACGGCAGCGGCAGCCACAGCACCGGCAACAGGTGCCGCTCGGCCCGCGCCGGGGCGAGCCGGGTGAGGCGGCTGCGGAAGGACTCGCGTTCCCCCAGCGCCCACGCGTTGCGGAAGTAGTTCGGCGAGTGCAGCGGCACGAAGACGTGGGCGAGGCTGAGCGCCTCGGTGAGCGTCTGCCTGAGGTCGGCCCCGGGGCTGACCTGGCCGTCGAAGAAGCCGGCGTCGAGGTCGCCGCTCCTCGTGGCGCCGCGCCGTACGGCCGCGGCCAGGTCGTGGAAGAACCGGCTGACCCAGTAGTCGGTGTCCGGCCGGGACGCGGCCGACAGCGGCACCGAGTGCGCGTAGCTGAGGAAGAAGTAGGTCTCCCGGCGGGGGACGGCGCGGACCTCCGGGAGGTCAGACCACGTCATGTCCGACCTCCTCGAACGTCTCGCGCAACTGCCGCACGTCGGTCGGGACGTCCGCCCGCACCCAGTGCGTCTGGTAGGCCCGGGCGATGCGCTGCGCCAGCCGCCAGACCACGGCGTCGTAGGCGTCCTTGCCGTTCTTGCCGAGGCTGAGCAGGCCGTAGATGCCCTCGTCGTGGTACTGCGGGGCGATGTCCGAGGGCAGCCGGGTCGGGGTGAACATCTGCCGCCGCGACACGACCACCGGCACCTGTCGGCGCTCCACCACCGACCAGTTGACCGGGATGACCGGCGTCTCGCCGGCCGACGGCCCGGCGCCCGGCCGGCGCAGGACCTGCCGCCGGGTGAACGCGTCCCACTCCTTCGCGCACCAGGGGCTCTTCAGGTAGTGCGGCGAGATCAACGGGATGAAGACCTGGCAGTGGCCGGCGGCGTAGGCGAGGTCCTCGGTCCACACCTGCCCGCCGTCGAGCATCCGGTCCATGAATCCGGCCGTCCGTCCCGGGCCGAGCCCGAGCAGCTCGACGACGTGGTCGGAGAGGTCGACGAAGAGCTGGAAGACCTTCTGGTTGGTGTCGCGCGGGGGCGCCACCACCTGGTTCTTCGTGCGGGCGTAGCTGAGGAAGAACACGGGGGCGCTCTCGTCCTCCCCGTACGTTTCCTCTGCCACCTACCGCTCCCGACCGGTGCAGCGACTTCCGGCCGTCCACAGTATCGACAGCCGCCAACCCGTCGCTGCCCCGTCCGTCACCGGCGGTGCTCATCCATCCACCCTGTGGCGAAGTCGACGGCCGTGCGGAGGCCCACGAGCCGGCAGTCGGCGCCGCCGACCCGCCCGGCGCGCACCGGCCCGGCGTCCGTCAGGGCCCGGCCGATCAGCGGGAAGTCGGTGTCGTGCAGGTCCGGGGCCCGGAAGTCGCGCCGGACCCGCCGCCCGGCGGCGTCGCGCACGTAGCACCGGTACGCCCGCTCGGCCGGCGGCCGGCGCAGCCGGTACTCGGCCAGGTGGAACGCCGTGCAGGCGGACCAGTCGACGCCGAGCAGCAGCACCACGGCGTCGGCGGCGTAGAGCGCGCCGAGGGGCGAGCGTTCGCCGAGGTGGCAGTCGAGGTCGTGGACGGCGGTTAGCCGGGCCGCGTCGGGGCCGAGGGCGGCGAAGGAGGTCTGCGGGTGCCGGCTCCGCGACGCCCCCGGCTGCCGGCGTACGTGCTCGGCGAAGATCCCCATGCCCTCGGCGGGGCTGCGCTCCGGGTCGAACGGCACGATGGCCGCCTCCGCCGCCGCGACCCCGGCGGCGGTCATGCCGGCGGTCGCCACCCGGAACCGCCGCGACGTGGTGGAGTTGCCGGCTGTCTGCGCCGGTACGACCACCGTGCCCGACCCGCCCAGCACGTCGGACAGGGCGGCCAGCAGCGCGGCGGGACCGCCCGCCACCCGACCGACGCGGGACAGGGCGCAGTGCACCAGCACGTTGGCCCCCGGCGGCAGGCCCAGCGCGCGCAGGTCCGCCGTCAGCGTGCCCCGCCGGAGCAGGCCGGCGGTCACGGCCATCCGTCCACCGTGGCGCGCATCCCCCGGACGAACCGCTCACCGGCGGGGGTCAGGGCGCCGAGGTCGAGCAGGGCGTCGAGGGCCCCGTCGGTCCAGGCCCGGTAGCGGCGGAAGTGGCCCTCGGCGGCCGGCCCGGGGCGGCGGCGCCACACGTCGGCGACCGCCAGGTGGGCGTAGACGCCGTGCAGCACGCCCTCCACCGGCCGCGGGTCGTCCCGCCACGGCACGCGCAGCGTCCGGCTGTCGGCGCGGTCGAACAGGTCGCAGACGTCCAGCACCCCGCCGAGCTTGAGGTGCTGCACCTCGTGCACCAGCAGCACGGCGAGGGCGGCGTCGTCGGATACGGGGGTCACGGCCACCGCGCCGAAGGCGGTGCCGGCGGCGGCGCTGCGGAACCTGCCGGTCGGCTCCGCGCCCAGCGGTACGACGGCCCGCAGCAGGGTGCGGACCCCCGCCGCGTAGCCGGTGGCCTCGGCGTCGATCCGGCGCACCGCCCGCTCCAGCTGCCGCGTCCACCGCAGCGCGGCGGCGCCCGACAGCCGCGGTTGCACCGGCAGGTCGTAGCAGTCCCGGTGCGGGTCGGTGTCCTCCAGCAGCAGCCGGCCCCCGTCGAGCCCGACGGAACGCACCGGCAGCCAGCCGTCCGGCCCGTCCTCCCGGGCCGGGTCGCCTGCCCGGCCCGCGTCGGGGGTGACCCGCCGGCCGGCGAGCCGGACGTCCCCGTCGTCGGTGACGAGTCGGACGACGCCCCGTTCGACCCCGACGGCGAGCGCGCCGAGCGTCGGCAGGCTGACCAGCCCGTCGCGCACCGGAACGGGCAGGTCGGCACGGACCCGGGCGCGGACGGCGGCGGCAGCCGCCACACAGGCCAGGTGGGACAGCTCGGCCGCCCCGTCCCGGCACCGCCGGGCCCAGCGGCGCACGAACGGGTGGGCCAGCACGGCGCGGACGGCGTCGGGGTGCGCGTCGTCCAGCTGGACCAGCAGCCGCCACCCGTCGGCCGCGACCGGGTCGCCCGCGGCCCGCTCGCTGAGCGCGACCAGCAGGGCGCGCACCAGCGCCAGGTGGACGGCGGCGAGCTGCTCCGCCGAGCCCGCCGTGCCCGGGCCGGAGGCGAGGTCGTCGAGGACGCGCGGGCTGAGCGAGTCGGTCGGACGGGTGGGCTCGTCGGCGACCGGGGCCGCCGTCACCACCCGGACGAGTCTCAGCAGGTCCGGGCAGTAGACGGACGGGTTGTCGAAGCCGTTGCCGGCGCGGTAGCGGTGGGCGTAGAGCCCGCCGCCGCAGTGCCCGACCACCGGGCAGGCGCGGCAGGTCGCGCAGAGCCCGGCGAGACCGGTCTGCCGTACGGCGATCGCCGGGTGGGCCGCGGCGTCGTCGACCCGGTGGCGGAAGACGTCCAGGCCGGTGGCGGCGGCGCCGTCGAAGGCGGACTTGAGCGAGTCGACCTGCTCGAAGGTGCCGTCGGTCTCGACGACGACGAGGTCGGCCGGGCCGAGCCCGACCGCCTCGCTGTGGCTGCCGTGCCCGGACGCGGTGGAGAGCAGGGACTCCAGCAGGCGGATCGGCACCGGGCGCCCGTCGGCCAACCAGCGCCGGTGGACGGCCAGCAGCCAGTCGGCGTACGGCGTGGCGAGGCCGTCGGGCCGGGCGGGCGGGTTGTCCCAGTTGGCGTGCGGCAGCAGGAAGTCGATGTGCGGCGGCTCCTCGGCCAGCAGCGCCTCGTACACCCGGATCGGGTCGTTGGCGAGGTCGACGGTGCAGAGGATGCCCGCGTAGCTGGCGCGGTACGCGGGGCTGCGCAGCAGCGACAGCGCCCGCAGCACCTGGTGGTGGCTGCTCGATCCGTTGGCGTGGCGGCGGTGCCGGTCGTTGGCGGCCCGGTCGCCGTCGAGCGAGATCCCCACCTTGACGTCGTGGGCGACCAGCACGTCGCAGGTCGCCGGAGTGAGCAGCACACCGTTGGACTGCATCCGCAGGTCGAGCCGGGCCACCGGGCCGATGACGCTCCGCAGGCTGGCCGCGGTGGCGCCGAGCCGGGCGGCGCCGGCTAGCAGTGGCTCACCGCCGTGCAGGACCACCCGCACGACGTCGAGCCGGTGCGCCGCCGCGTGCTCCGCGATCCGCTCCGCGACGGCTTGGACGGTGGCGGGGTCCATCACCCGGGGCTGGCGCCGCCAGGACTGGTCGGGGTGTTCGTAGACGTAGCAGTGGTCGCAGGCGAGGTCGCAGCGGCTGACCAGCTTGAGCACGTACTGCGTCAGCGGGGCGACGGTCGGCCCGGCCGGCTCAGATCGCAGAGATGAAGGCCGCGACATCGACACGGGCCGGGCGATCCTCCCTGCGGCTGGTCACGCGGGCGACGGACCGGGCCCGGTCGAGCGGGATCCGGCCGAGCGGGGTGCGCCGGAGGTCGTCCAGTGGCGGCGGGGTCGGATCGGGCTGGCGTACGGTGCGATCCACGTCGGTTCCCCCATGTCTGTCGGGAGTGGACGGACGGCCGCCCACGTCGACGGTCAAACGGCACTATCGACGATGCTATATGCCACAACCTGTGATGTCACGGCTGCGCAGCGCCATCCTGCTCGATCATCTTCGCCATCCAGCCCTCGTTGGAGAGCGAGATGATCCGCTCCGCCTCGGCGACGAACGCGTCGTCGTCGGCCCAGCCCAGCCCGGCCTCGCGGGCCGTGCGCAGCCGGGCCAGCTGGTCGGCGGTGCGGGCGTACTCGATCTGGTGGTGCTCGTACTGCTGGGCGGAGCCGTAGCCGACCAGCGCCGTGGTCACGGCCGCCGCGACACCGATCCAGGCGGTCAGCCCGAGGCTGTCGCCGAGCACCCCGACCGTCGCGGAGACCAGGGCGGCGGCGACCGTGAGCCCCGTCGCGGCGTACCGGATCCGCCTCGCGGCGTGCGCCATCCGGCGGGCCGCCGGCAGGTAGTAGCCGTCGATCTGCCGCTGCATCCGTTCCGTCACGTACGTGGCCACGTCGGAGACCGGCGGCAGCGGCCGGGCGGCCGGTGACGCGTCCAGGGTGCGGCCGACCAGGTCGCCGGCGTCGTCCATGAGCGCGTCGAGCCGGCCGAGCAGGACGGCGTCCCGGTCCGCACCCCGGAACGGGGCGACCCCGGCGAGGTAACGGTAGGTGTCCGCCTTGAGCGCCTCGGAGACCGAGCGGAGCCGGGTCCACGCGTGCACCGCGTCCCGGGAGGACCACCGGGCCGCCAGCGGCACCACGAGCAGCGCCGCCGCCGCGACGATCGCGAGCGCCCGGCCCGCGCCGGGGTGGGCCCGCCCGAGCTGGTTGGCGAGGGTGCCGCACACGGCGGCGCCCACGGTGAGCGCGGCGACGCCCAGGCGCGCGCGGGTGATCGCGCGCTTCGCCTCGCCGGACGCCCGCGACCAGGCCGCCTGCCGCTGCCAGACCGTCGCGACCGCCGCCGGGACATCGAAGCTCACCACGATGTGAATGGTAGGACGGCCGCGCACGTGCGGACGGGACCCGAGATGCGGACCCGCCGGCCGGCGGGTCAGTGGGGCAGGAAGCTGTCGTACGCCTCGTCGTACCAGTCGGCCTCGTTGTGCCGGCGGATCGCGCCGTCGACCCGGGTCAGCATCAGCCAGTTGTCGTTGAGCACCAGCGCCGCGTCCTCGGGCCGGTCGCCCAGCACCCGGCCCACGGTCCGCAGCATGTGCGGCCTGCCCTTGTCCATCAGCGTGTCCTTCTGCATGTGGAAGCCGACGTCGACGTAGGTCTTCGGCTCCCACGCCCAGACGGCCCCGTCCGCCTCCGCCTCGTAGTAGCCGTGGCTGCCCGACGTGATGCTGACGACGAACCCGCACTCCTCGTTGAGATCGGCGCTAAGTAGGCGGTTTCCGGCCGGCGTCGGTGTCTCGGCGGCACCTGGCGCGACGAGTTCGGCCACCAGCTCCAGCGGGATGTCGCCGCCGAGCGTCAGTCGATAGGTGAGGGACATCTTCTTAACCTTCCTCAGTCCCGCCGGACGATCTGGACGACCGTGCCGTTCCGTGTGACCGCCACCAGCTCCTTCAACGCCGGTACCGGCCAGTCGTCGAACTGCTTCTGCAGGGCGGCGAGGTCTCCGCGCCAGTCATGAAGGTTCAGGATCACACGCTGCGTCTGGGCGTCCGTGATCTTCCTCTTGACCGCGCTCCCGACGGCCCGGACCGAAGTGGTGGGAGCGGGAGCGTAGCAATCGAAGACATGCCCTTCGACCAGGTAATCCGGCGATTTTTTCGGATCGACGATGTCGCCGGTGTTCAGCTGCGCATCCACGATCTCCTGCCGTGTCGGGTTCTGGTGCACCCGGTAGCCCTTGTAGGCGATCTTGTCGGCGGTCTCGTTCTCCAGTTCCAGGCTGCGGCGTTCCGTCGGTCTCTCCTTGGCCGGGATTCGGGTACGTGGTCCGGTCGGTGCGCCGCCGGAGGTGCCGGTGGCCGGCCTGGTCCAGGGCGCATGGCCGTGCGTAGGGTCCTCGTGCCCGGGGTCGTGGTCGGCGGTGTCCGCTGAGGAAACGGTGGGGGCGGCGGTCAGTTTCCCGCCGACCCCAACTGCCGGGCTTCGGCGATTGCCGTCTCGACCGCCTGCCGAGCGGTGGCGGTGCGCTGGACGACCAGCGTCAGGACCTGCGTGATCTGCTCCAGGGACTGTACGAGGGGTCCCGGTTGGCCGCCGTGCAGGACCATGGTGACGATTTGTCGTGTCTCGCGGAGCTGGGCGATGGTGGCGGCAGCGGTGTCGCGGATGCCGTCGACGGCGTTCTGCACGGGCGTCAGGCCGGTGACCGTCTCGTGCGGGCTGGCCTCCTGCGGGACGGCCGCGGTCGCCCTCGTCGCCTCGCCGATCGTCGTGGCGAGGCTGCCCAGGCCGCCCCGGACGGCCGAGATGCCGTCGCGTACCCGCGTCACGCCCGCCGCCACGGCGGCGAAGCCGGCGGCGGCGGCGCGCAGGGCCACTTCCTGCGCCTGGTTGTCGGCGGCGGACGCCAGCGCCTGCGCCCTCTCGACGCCGGTCGTCAACGCGCGCAGTTCCCCGGTGATCTTCTCGATGTGCGACACGCGGCCGACTCCCCCGATCGACGACGGTGAGGTGCTCGAAGCTGCAACCTAGCGACATGTGCCCCGGGCCGCCAGGCCGTTGGGGCCGGGCCGCGGCGGGCGGGGTCGGTCACCCCACCCTGGCTGGTCACCCCGTCGTGGGCGGATCAGTCGGCCCGGTGCAGCGGCCCCCACTCGGTCGACGCCTGCGCCTCGACCACGCGGTCCGCCTCCCGCAGCGCCCGCTCCGACACCCACGCGACCGGCCGGTGGCACCGCACCAACGGCTCGTTGTCCGGTCCCCGGCCGCGCTGCTCGCCGACGAGCACCCAGGGCCGTACGCCCGGGCCGCGTAGCCGGCGCAGGTGGCAGTAGTCGTAGAGCCGCCGCGCCACCCACAGCCGCAGTGGCCGATCGCCCCACCACGACTCGACCGCGAGCGGATTCGCGGAGAGGCCGGGCAGGTCGATGCCGGTCAGCGCGTCCTTGCTGGACTGCTCGGACCCGTGCTCGCCGGACAGGTCCACGCCGGGACCGCGGGACCACCGGATGTACAACTGCTCACCGGGGGGCGCATTCCGCAGCAGGTCGACGAGCTGATCGAGCTCGTCGACGACCGGCATCACCGCCTCGTACCGGACCACGCCCATGGTGTTCCAGTTGCCCCGCCCGGAGCCACTCATTCATCCCGTCGCGATCTCGCCCGCGAGATCCGGCCCGGTGCCGGAGCAACCCCCGGTCCCGGGCCGGACGCCGGTCGTACGACCGCTCAGGCCGGCGTGGCCGTGGCCTTGCGGTGCCGCTCGGCCCGGCGGCGCACCTGCGTGTACGCGGCGGTCAGCCCCATGGCCCGGCGGACCTCGACGAGCGTCTGCCGGACCTCGCGGCGGGTCCGTTCCGTGCCCTCGAAGATCAGCTGGTCGACCAGCCCGGGCTCGGCCTCGATCCGGGCCCGGCGCTCCCGGATCGGGTCCAGGAACCGGTCGAGCGCGACGGCCAGTTTCTCCTTCACCTCCACGTCGCCGACCCGCCCGGCCCGGTAGCGCTCCTTCAGGTCGTCGACCTGCGCCCGATCGGGGTTGAAGACGTCGTGGTACGCGAAGACCGGGTTTCCCTCGACGGTGCCGGGCACGTCGGCGCGGATCCGGTTCGGGTCGGTGTACATGCCCATCACCGCGCGGCGGACCGTCGCCGAGTCGGCGGAGAGCGCGATCGCGTTGCCCAGGCTCTTGCTCATCTTGGCCCGGCCGTCCGTGCCGACCAGGGTCGGCGTCTCGGACGCGATCGTCTCGGGCACGGGGAACACCTCGCCGTAGAGGTGGTTGAACCGCCGGGCGATCTCCCGCGTCACCTCCACGTGCGCCGCATTGTCCTTGCCGACCGGCACGACCTGCCCCTTCACGCAGAGGATGTCTGCGGCCTGGAGCACCGGATACCCGAGCAGGCCGTAGGGCATCTCCTCCTTGCCGGCGTCGCGGGCCATGTCCTTGAGCGAGGGCACGCGCTCCAGCCGGGGCACCGTGACCAGGTTCTGGAAGAGGGTGTTCAGGTCGCCGACCTCCGGGATGGCCGACTGGAGGTAGAAGGTGGCACGCTCCGGGTCGACGCCGGCGGCCAGGATGTCGGTGACCATCTCCCGGGCGTTGACCGCGACCCGCTCGATGTCCTCGCGGGTATTCCGGGTGGTGAGCATGTGCAGGTCGGCGATGATGAAGAAGCTCTCGTGGCGCCGGTGCAGCCGCACCCGGTTGGCGATGCTGCCGACGTAGTGGCCGAGGTGCAGCCGCCCGGTGGGACGGTCTCCGGTGAGCATCCGTGGAACGGACATGGTGGTATGCCTTTCGTGCCTGGTGGACGAGGTGTGCGCGGGCGCGCGCCGACCGGGGGTGTCACCCCGGGATCGGTCAGGGTCGGCTCAGCGAGCCGAACGCCATCGCGCGCCGTCGCGGAACCGCAGTCCACCGGCACGAAGTACGTCGATCATCCGCTCGCGGCCGTCGCCCGAGCGGGTGGGAGAGGTGGTCACGACGCCGAGCGGGAGGCCGTCGACCGGATCGACGACCTCCGGCGCGTAGCTGATCGGCCGGACCATGCCCTTACGTTAGCCGGTCCGGCCGTGTCCGCGCCCGCCCTCAGCCCTGCCGGTACGTCTCCCGGTAGTAGTCGCCGATCCGGTCCCGGTAGCCGGGCTCGCCGTACGCGTCGGGCTCGAAGGCCGGCGACTCCTTGACCTGCTCGCGGGTGCGGTCCACGTGCACCGTGCGGTCCAGGTGGTCCACCCGCGTCACGGTGCCGGCCGGCAACAGGACCTTGTGGCCGAAGATCCACGGTCCGGTGTCCACCACCAGCCAGCGGGCGTCCGTGTCGTCGCTGGCCTCGTCGACCGAGCCGATCCGCCCGTCGGTGGCCTCCACCCGGTAGCCGACCAGGTCGAGCGGGGTGCCGGGGCCGGGGGCGTCCGGTCCGTCGCCGCCGGGCGCCGGCCCGTCCGGCGGGGCGGAGTCGGGGCTGGCCCCGGAGTATCCGCCAGCGAGTGCGGACGGATCGCGCCAAGCCCAGGGATTGAACGTCGACGGCTGCACGGGTCACCTCCGATGACGGTATGTGCCGGTCCCGGAAGGCAGTGCCCCGCCCGCCCCGTCGGGAAACAACATGGCAATTTCCGGTTCGCTGAAATGTCTCGGTGCGAAGTACGTCATAGTCGTCGGCTGTCGATGGATGGCGGGGCTGCGCCGCAGGTGGGAGCGGTGGCACCTGGGCGAACGCACACTTGACGGCAATGCGGGGTGTCCACCCGGCACATTCGTTCCGTCCCCCCGAGCCGACCATTCTGATCCCGCATCTGTCGCAGCGAGAAAAAGGGGGACACGGATGTACCGCACCATTCGTCGGATCGGGATCGTGCTCGCCGTCGCGCTCGGACTGGTCGCCGGGACAGGCGCCGCCGGGCAGGCCGCCGTCGTCAATCCGGTCACGCCGCAGTCGCTCTGCGGGCTCGGCTACACGGTCCTGGACCAGGACCCGATCCGGCACGCGGAGACCGGCGCCCCGCTCGGCACGGTGTACCTGATGTACCACCCGATGCTCGGCTACGGCTGCACGGTCACCGTCAAGTCCGCCTACGTGGGCGCGCTGACCCGCACCCAGGTCTACCTCGCCGCCCAGTACCTGCCCACCCAGACCGACGACGGCGACAAGCTGTGGGCGGCCGGGCCGACCCGGGCGTACGTCAGGGGCGGTTGCATCATCTGGGGCGGGTTCATGGCCGACCTGAGCGGCACGATCCACCGCCACGACCGGGCGAACCCCGCGATCGGTGGCATCGGCACCTGCTTCTGACGGAGCGGCCAGGGAGGCCCGTGACCTTGCGGGTCTCCCCGTTCCGGGCCACGCGCCCGGACCCGCCCGCGGCGGTGCCCGGATGGCGGGGCGGGGATCCGGATGCCGCACAGGCCCCTTGACCTGCGTCTCGGGCGCGCCGGCGGCCGACCGTCCCGCCCGGCCGCCCTGGCATACTCGGCAGCCATGGTGCTGTCGCGAGGCTGGTCGATCTTCCTCACCGGGGTCGGAATCTGGACCTGGGTGATCTGGCCGAGGTTCGCGGTCGCGATCTGGAAGGACCCGCGGTCCTGGTCCACCGGCACGGTCGGCGACCTCCCGGCCACCGGCTTCCTCTGGATCCACGCATTGCTGATCGCGGCGTCCCTGCTCATCGGCACCACCGTCGGTGTGCTCGGCGTCCGAGCGTGGCGGGCGGCCGGCCGGCGCGCCGACGGCCAGGCGCCCTGACCGCCCCACCGGGCGCGTCACGTCCGCGCGGAATACCGGCGGCCCCCAGCGCGCTGACACCTTGGTCGGCGGATCGCCCCACCGTCTGGGGCAGGCGTCGCGCCTGGCAACACTGCGGCGGTACGGCGGCCGCGCTCCCCGGGCCGGAGGCTGAGCTGCGGAGCGGGAAGCGCCGCACCTGCGCTGAACAGGCAAGATAGCGGGCCGGGAATGATGTGACCGGGGACGCTACCCCCGGATTTGACGTTCAAACCCGCAGACGCGTAACTTTCTCTCTGCCAGCGCGGAACGGGGCAAACAGGGGCGAAAGTCCTGAGGCCCCGAACCGGACTGGCCCCGGGTCGGGCAGGGTCGACACCCTGGACGACACGGCCCCGGGCGGGGCGCGCCGGATCAGCCGCGAGGCGGATTTGGCGCAGCGGAGCCGACCGGGTAAGGTTCACGGCCGGCAGGGAACCGGGCGAGCTCGCGGGAAACCGCAGAGCGGCCGGTCTGCCAAATCCGATGATCAACCGTAGCGGTCCGCCGCTGCGCGCGCCCGTCGGAGCCAACCCGTACGAAGCACGACAGACCGGGACAAACGGTTTGACACGGCGGAGACGGTGAGGTAACGTAGTAAAAGTGCCCGGCGCGAGAGCGGCGGGGACGCGAACGAAATGCCCCGGGTCGGGGGCTCCACGGTGTGGGGTTTCCGGGCGGTGTGTGGTTGTTCTTTGAGAACTCAACAGGGTGCTTGATAAGCCAGTGCCAAATTGATTTATACCCCGGGTTGGCAAGCCATTCATGGTTTGTTGGCTTGGATTCCTTTGGCAACACTTTTTGTTGTCGGGACAGTTTTTCAACAAGTTTTTGTTGGAGAGTTTGATCCTGGCT
>NZ_JBPQTK010000052.1:0-38605 GCF_051386315.1 Micromonospora sp. URMC 107 | reverse complement strand
ATCGACGCGGGACAAGGGGCGGGGCGGGCGGGCGGGGGGGGTCAGGCTACGACGGAGACCATGCGGCCGGAGACCACGATGACCTTGCGGGGCTCCTTGCCGGCCAGCGAGGACGCGACCGCCTCCAGGGCCGCCGCGCGGACGGTCTCCTCGGGCGCGTCGGCGGGGACCTCGACCCGGCCCCGCACCTTGCCGTTGATCTGCACCGGGTAGGTCACCGTCTCCGCCACCAGCAGCGCCGGGTCGGCGGTCGGGAAGTCCGCGTACGTCAGGGAGGTGTCGTGCCCCAGCCGGCGCCACAGCTCCTCGGCGACGTGCGGGGCGAACGGCGCCAGCATCAGCACCAGCGGCTCGGCCACCTCGCGCGGGGTCTCCGCCAGCCGGGTCAGCCCGTTGGTCAGCTCGATCAGCTTGGCGATCGCGGTGTTGAACCGGATCGCCTCCATGTCGCCGCGCACCCCGTCGATCGCCTTGTGCAGCAGTCGCCGGGTCGCGGCGTCGGCGGGGGCGTCGGTGACCCGCAGCGCGCCGGTCTGCTCGTCGACGACCGCCCGCCAGACCCGCTGCAGGAACCGGTACGACCCGACCACCGCCCGGGTCTCCCACGGGCGGGACACCTCCAGCGGCCCCATCGACATCTCGTAGACGCGGAACGTGTCCGCCCCGTACGCGGCGCACATCTCGTCCGGCGTGACCACGTTCTTCAGGGACTTGCCCATCTTGCCGTACTCGCGCTTGACCTGGGTGTCGCCCAGGTAGAAGCCGCCGTCGCGCTCGGTGACCTCCTCGGCCGGCACGTAGGCGCCCCGGGCGTCGGTGTACGCGTACGCCTGGATGTAGCCCTGGTTGAACAGCTTGCGGAACGGCTCGAACGACGAGACGTGCCCCAGGTCGTACAGCACCTTGTGCCAGAAGCGCGCGTACAGCAGGTGCAGCACGGCGTGCTCGGCGCCGCCGACGTACAGGTCGGTGCCCCCGCAGTCGCCCTCGCCGCGCGGCCCCATCCAGTACGCCTCGTTCTCGGCGTCGACGAACCGCTGCGAGTTGGTCGGGTCCAGGTAGCGCAGCTCGTACCAGCACGAGCCGGCCCACTGCGGCATCACGTTGGTCTCGCGGGTGTAGCGCTTCGGGCCGTCGCCCAGGTCCAGCTCCACCTCGACCCAGTCGCGCCGGCGCGACAGCGGCGTCTCCGGGTTGCTGTCGGCGTCCTCCGGGTCGAACGTGCGCGGCGAGAAGTCGTCCACCTCGGGCAGCTCGACCGGCAGCATCTCCTCCGGCAGCGCGATGGCGGCGCCGGTCTCGTCGTACACGATGGGGAAGGGCTCGCCCCAGTAACGCTGCCGGGAGAACAGCCAGTCGCGCAGCCGGTAGGTCACCGCGCCGGCGCCGTGCCCGTTGGCCTCCAGCCACTCGATGATCCGGGCCTTGGCCTCGGTGACCCCCAGGCCGTCCAGGTCCAGGCCGCGCTCGGGCGCGGCGCTGTTGATCGCCGGGCCGTCCCCGGTGTACGCCTTGCCGTCGAAGCCCTCCGCCGGCCGCACGGTACGCACGATCGGCAGCTCGAAGACCTCGGCGAAGGCCCAGTCCCGTTCGTCCTGGCCGGGCACCGCCATGATCGCGCCGGTGCCGTAGCCGGCCAGCACGTAGTCGGCGACGAAGACCGGGATCCGCGCCCCGGTGGCCGGGTTGGTGGCGTACGCCCCGACGAAGACGCCGGTCTTCTCCTTGGTGTCGGCCTGCCGCTCGACGTCGGTCTTGGCGGCCGCCGCCTTGCGGTACGCCTCCACGGCCGCGCGCGGGTTGGCGTGCCCGCCGGTCCACGCGTCCTTCGTCCCGTCGGGCCAGGCGGCCGGCGCCAGCGCGTCGACCAGCTCGTGCTCGGGGGCCAGCACCATGTAGGTGGCGCCGAAGATCGTGTCCGGCCGGGTCGTGAACACCCGGATCGGCTCGACGGCGGTCGGGAAGTCGATGTGCGCGCCGGTGGAGCGGCCGATCCAGTTGCGCTGCATCAGCTTGATCGGCTCGGGCCAGTCCAGCGTGTCCAGGTCGTCCAGCAGCCGGTCGCCGTACGCGGTGATCCGCATCATCCACTGCTTCAGGTTGCGCTTGAAGACCGGGAAGTTGCCCCGCTCGGATCGTCCGTCGGCGGTGACCTCCTCGTTGGCCAGCACCGTGCCCAGCCCCGGGCACCAGTTGACCGGCGCCTGCGAGACGTACGCCAGCCGGTGGTCGTCGACGACGGCCCGGCGCTCGGCGACGGACAGCTCCGCCCACGGCCGGCCGTCGGGGGTCGGCCGGTTGCCGCCCTCGAACTCGGCGATCAGCTCGGCGACCGGGCGGGCCCGCTTCGCGTCCGTGTCGTACCAGGAGTTGAAGACCTGCAGGAAGATCCACTGCGTCCAGCGGTAGAAGTCGGTGTCGATGGTGGCCACCGAGCGGCGCTCGTCGTGGGCCAGGCCCAGCCGGCGCAGCTGCGCCTTGTAGCGCTCGATGTTCGCCACCGTGGTGGTGCGCGGGTGGGTGCCGGTCTGCACCGCGTACTGCTCGGCGGGCAGGCCGAACGCGTCGAAGCCCATCGCGTGCAGCACGTTGCGCCCCGCCATCCGCTGGTAGCGGGCGAAGCAGTCGGTGCCGATGTAGCCCAGGGGGTGGCCGACGTGCAGGCCCGCGCCCGACGGGTACGGGAACATGTCCAGGACGTACAGCTTCTCCGCCCCGGCGCGGGGGTGACCGGGGTCGGCCAGCGGGCCGGTCGGGTTCGGGGCGTGGAACGTCCCCTCCCGCGCCCAGGCGTCCTGCCAGCGCTGCTCGATCTCCTCGGCCAGGGCCGCGGTGTACCGGAACGGGGGAATGTCGGCCGGTGCTGCCTCACTCATGGCGTCTCCTCGCTTCGCTCGTCGCCGCCGGCCACGCCGCGGCCGGGCTGGTTGCTGACCTCGCTCGGCGCGGTCATGTCGGTCTGGCTCGGGTCTCGTCCGCCGCCGGCGCCGCGCCGCACGGGGCTGGCGCCGGTGCCGGTGCCGCCCGCCGGGGCGTCCGGCGGAGGGCACAAAAAAGCCCCTCGCGCAGGAGGGGCCGCCGTGCTGTCGCGCGTCAGCGCATCAGCACGGCCCGGTAAGAAGCAGGAAGAATCCGGCCATGACCGGGAGTGTACCCCGCCGTCCGGTCCCGCACGTGGCCCGCCACCACCGGTCGGGACGGGTGGGCGCGGCCGTCGGCGCCGCGGCAGCCCTTCGTGATCATGAGCGGCACCGAGAGCGACCGCGGATCCCCCGACCCGGCGAATATTCGGTGCGTAACCGACCGTCTACCTGCGGGGGTCGGCGACAGCGAGAAACATGGTTAGCCTGAGAGACCAGTGAGATTTCTGCGGCAGACGAGGCTCGGCGTCGCGAACCCTACGGCGGGTCCAGCTGCTCTATACAGAGCTGCCGTCCGGCGACGAGGAGGAGGCCCGTGACACAACAGACCTGGGACGAGGTGGGCGGCCTGTTGCCGCACGACGAGTTCCGCGCCGCCAGCGAAGCCATCGTGTCGAACATCGAGCAGGTCATCGAGGGCAAGACCGCCACCGTGCGGCTCGCCCTGGCCGTCCTGCTCGCCGAGGGCCACCTGCTCATCGAGGACGTGCCCGGGGTCGGCAAGACCAAGCTCGCCAAGGCCATGGCCCGTTCGATCGACTGCTCCGTGCGCCGCATCCAGTTCACCCCCGACCTGCTGCCCAGCGACGTCACGGGGGTCAGCGTCTACAACCAGGAGACGCACGACTTCGAGTTCCGCCCCGGTGCGGTCTTCGCCAACCTGGTCGTCGGCGACGAGATCAACCGCGCCTCGCCGAAGACGCAGTCCGCGCTGCTGGAGTGCATGGAGGAGCGCCAGGTCACCGTCGACGGCGTCACCTACCACCTCCAGACGCCGTTCATGGTCATCGCGACCCAGAACCCGATCGAGATGGAGGGCACCTACCCCCTCCCCGAGGCGCAGCGCGACCGGTTCACCGCCCGCATCGCGATGGGCTACCCGGACCCGAGCGCCGAGCTGGCGATGCTCGACGGGCACGGCGCCACGGACCCGCTGGACGAGCTGCGGCCGGTCTCCGACGCCAACACGGTACGGCAGCTGATCGGTCACGTCCGGCAGGTGCACGTCGCCGACGCCGTCAAGCAGTACGCCATCGACCTGGTCACCGCCACCCGCGAGGCGGCCGACCTGCGCCTCGGCGCCTCCCCCCGGGCCACGCTCCAGCTGCTGCGCACCGCCCGCGCGGTGGCCGCCCTGGAGGGCCGCGACTACGTCCTCCCCGACGACCTCCAGGTGCTGGCCGTGCCGGTGCTCGCGCACCGGATCATCCCCACCGCCGACGCCCAGCTCGCCCGGCGCACGACCGACGCGATCGTCTCCGAGCTGGTGCACCGGCTGCCGCTGCCGCACGACCGCGGGCGCTCCCCGTACGACACCCGCCCCACGGGCGAGGGCAACGGCCGAGCGAGCTACGAGCCGCGGGGGCGGTGACGTGCGCGACGGGCTGCGAGGGCTGACCACCCGCGGCCGTTCGTTCCTCGCGGCCGCGGTCGCGGCGGCGGTCTCGGCCGGCATCCTCGGCGAGAAGGACCTGCTCCGGGTGGCCGTGCTGCTGGCCATCCTGCCGCTGCTCGCCGCGGCCTACGTCGGGCGCAGCCGCTACAAGCTGGCCTGCAACCGTTCGCTGGACCCGCACCGGGTGCCCGTCGGGGCGAGCTCCCGGGTGGTGCTGCGGTTGCAGAACATGTCCCGGCTGCCCACCGGCACCCTGCTGCTGGAGGACCGGCTGCCGTACGCGCTGGGCAGCCGGCCCCGGGTGGTGCTGGAGCGGCTCGGCGCCCACCAGGCCAGCTCGGTGGCCTACACGGTGCGCGCCGACGTGCGCGGCCGCTACGAGGTGGGCCCGCTGGTGGTCCGGATGACCGACCCGTTCGGGTTGTGCGAGCTGAGCCGCGCCTTCCCGAGCACCGACCACCTGACCGTCATCCCGCAGGTCACCCCGCTGCCCTCGGTGCGCCTGCCCGGCGAGTACGCCGGCAGCGGCGACAGCCGGGCGCGCTCGGTGGCGGTGCACGGCGAGGACGACGCCGCCACCCGGGAGTACCGGATGGGCGACGACCTGCGCCGGGTGCACTGGAAGTCCACGGCGCGCACCGGCGAGCTGATGGTGCGCCGGGAGGAGCAGCCCTGGGAGAGCCGGGCCACCGTGGTGCTGGACACCCGCGCGTACGGCCACCGCGGCGACGGGCCGACGGCCTCCTTCGAGTGGGCGGTCTCCGCCGCCGCGAGCATCGCGGTGCACCTGCGGCAGGCCGGCTACAAGCTGCGGCTGGTCACCGGTTCCGGCGCCGACGTGGACGCGTCGGAGGCGACCGGCGACGGGGTGCTGCTCGACCACCTCGCCGAGGTCCGGCTCGACAAGTTCGGCGAGTTGACCACGCTGGTGCAGCGGGTCCGGCAGCGGTCCGACGGCGGCCTGATCATCGGCCTGTTCGGCTCGGTGAGCACGGCCGAGGCGGAGCTGCTGGCCGGGCTGCGCGGCAACGGGGCCACCTGCGTCGGCTTCCTGCTCGACAGCTCCACCTGGCTCAACCTGCCGGACAAGGCCCGGGCCGAGGCCGAGCACGCGCACGGCGCCGCGGCGCTGGCCATGTTGCAGAGCGGTTGGCGGGTCATCGGGGTCGACCACGGCACGCTGCTGCCCGCGTTGTGGCCGCAGGCGGCTCGCGGTTCGCAGGGCTTCGCGCTGCGGGCGGCCATGGCCGAGACGGTGGCCGGCGGCATGCGATGAACGGAAGGGTCCCCTCATGATCGCCCACCGGAACCTGGGCTTCGTGGCCGCCGCGGCGACGCTGCTCGCCGCCGCGCCGCTGTCGGCCATCTTCGAACGCTGGACGTGGCTGATCCAGGCGACGATCGCGGTGGCCGTGGTCGCCGCCGTGGCCGCGCTCGCCCGACTGGCCCGGGCTCCGCTCTGGGGTCAGGCGCTGGGCATGCTGGCCGGCCTGACGCTGGCCCTGACCTGGCTCTTCCCCGGCGGCGGAGAACTGCTGGGCATCGTGCCCACCCCGTCGACCTTCACGCACTTCGGCGGGTTGCTCGACAGCTCGCTGGAGGACATGCGCTCCTACGGCGTCAAGGTGCCCGACACCGACCCGCTGCTGTTCGTCACGGTGCTCGGGGTCGGCGGGGTGGCCGTGGTGGTCGACGTGCTCACCGTCGGGCTGCGTCGCCCGGCGCTCGCCGGCCTGCCGATGCTGGCGATCTACTCGGTGCCCGTCGCGGTCTACGTGGACAGCGTCCCGGCGGTCCCGTTCGTCGTCGGCGCCGCCGGCTACCTCTGGCTGCTGGTGACCGACAACGTCGACCGGGTCCGCCGCTTCGGCCGGCGGTTCACCGGCGACGGGCGGGACGTCGACGTCTGGGAGGCCTCGCCGCTGGCCGCCGCCGGTCGGCGGCTGGCGGTGGTGGGCGTGCTGCTGGCCGTGGTGCTGCCGCTGGCCGTGCCGGGCATGACGGGCGGGCTGCTGGACACCCTGGGCGCCGGTTCGGGCAGCGGCAACGGCAACGGCCGCCCCGGCCAGGGCGGCACCGGCCGGGTCGACCTGTTCGCGGCGCTCAGCGGGCAGCTCAACCAGTCGGAGGTCGCCGACCTGGTCAAGGTCACCACGAACGAGCCCAGCCCCTTCTACCTGCGCTTCGGCGTGGCCGACAAGCTCACCTCGACCGGCTTCCGGGAGGGCACCCCCACGGGGCGTCCCGTCGGCGACCTGCCCGCGCCGTCGGCGCGGGGCGTCGAGCAGCGGACGTACCGGGCCACGGTCGAGGTGACGAAGAACCTCACCATGCCGCTGCTGCCGGTCTACACCGAACCGGTGCGCGCCGAGGACCTCGACGACAACTGGGCGTACGACCCCAGCCTCCAGGTGGTCTTCTCCCGCCGGGACAACTCGCGCGAGAAGCGCTACGCGTTCGACTACGTGCGCTCGACGTACACGCCGGCCGCCCTGCGCCGGTCCCAGCCGCTGCCGGCCGACCACGCCGTACGGCGCCTGCACCCCGCGCCGCCGCCGGTGCCCGAGGTGGAGGAACTCGTCAACACGCTGGTGCGGGGCAAGGACACCGAGTACGACAAGGTCCGCGCGATCTACGACCACTTCTCCTCGGAGAACGGCTTCACCTACTCGCTCAGCACCAAGGGCGGCACCAGCGGGCGGGAGATCGTCGACTTCCTCGACAACAAGGTCGGCTTCTGCCAGCAGTACGCCGCCGCGATGACGTGGCTGGTCCGGGCCGCCGGCATCCCGGCCCGGGTGGCGTTCGGCTTCGCCAACGGCAGCAACTCCAGCGACGGCACGTACACCCTGACCAACCGGAACCTGCACGCCTGGACCGAGGTCTACTTCAACGAGGTCGGCTGGGTGCCCTTCGACGCCACCCCGGCGTACGGCGTGCAGGGCTCCACCCGGTCGGCCTGGGCGCCCGACACCGACGCCCCGGAGGAGGAGACGCCGACCCCCGGCTCGTCGAGCGCCCCCGGCGACGTCGGCCCGTCGGCCGGCCCGGCGGGGCCGGAGGGCCCCGAGGAGGACATCGACTCCGGGCTGGCCCTCGGCGGCGAGGCGCCGACCGAGCAGGCCCCGGTCTGGCCCTGGTACGCCGCCGGCGCGGTGCTCGCCCTGCTCGCCCTGCTCGCCCTGCCGGCGCTGCGCCGCGCTGCCCTGCGCCGGCGCCGCAGCGGCACGGCGGCACCGGCCGCGCCGGCGGTGCGAGCCGGGACCACCGGCGACGCGCCCGCGGACGGGCGGCGCATGATGGTGCTGGCGGACGCGGAGCGGGCGCGGGCGGACGCGCACGCCGCCTGGGACGAACTGCTCGACACGCTCGTGGACTACCGGGTCCGGGTGGACCGGACGGAGACCCCCAGGGCGACCGCCGACCGGTTGTCCCGGGAGACGCTCACCGCCGACGCGGCGGCGACCACGGCGGTACGCCTGCTCGGCCGCGCCGAGGAACGCGCCCGCTACGCCCGCGACCCGCTGACCGGCGAGGAGCTCCTGCCGGCCCTGCGCGCCGTACGCACCGCGCTCGCCGCTCGGGCCGACCGGCGCACCCGCCTGGTGGCCGCGGCGCTGCCGCCGTCGGTGCTGCTGCGCTGGCGCATGGGCACGGCCGAGGCGTCGTCCCGGCTGGTGGCGACCGGCGGTCGGGTCCGGCACCGGCTACTGCGCTGGAACCCGCGTCGCCTGCTGGCGAGCCGCATGGCCCGCTGACCGACGGACGAACGGGCCGGTAGGGGCACACCCGCCCCACCGGCCCGTCGCGTTGGCGGGGCGGTGTCGCGGGGCGGTGGGTGTCCCGGATGGCGGGTGCCGGGCCGCCGGGGCGGCCACGGGGCACGGGGCGGCCACGGGGCACCGGGCACGGGCACGGGGACATGCGAAGACGCACGCCCAGGGGTGTCGAATCCGCCCGGGGACGTGCGGAAGCGTCAGTGGCCGCTGGGGAGTCCCGGCGGCCGACTCGCCGTCGTCGCGGCCCCCCTCAGCGGCGGGTCGGGCTCAGCGGTGCCCCTCCGGGCGCTGCCGCCACCGGTCCTCCATCCGATCCAGGATCGAGGGCCGACGACCCGACCGACCGCGGGGGCGACGACGACTCGTCGTCCCGCCCACGACGTGCAGGTCCGGTGACTGCGCCCGACGATGCGACTGCACCGCGAACGCGGCCGAGGCCAGCATGACGACGAAACCCGCCACTGCCAGCGGCGGAGTCTTGATCACCGCGCCGTAGACCAACAGGGCCAGCCCAATGATCATCACGCCGGCAGCGACGAGCAGGCGACGCCGCGCGTGGAAGCGCGGATCGCTGGCGCGCACGGCCGAGGCGAATTTGGGGTCCTCGGCAAGCGACCGCTCGATCTGCTCGAACAGCCGCTGCTCGTGCTCCGAGAGCGGCACGGCACTCCTCCCCGGTCACGTTGGTCGGCCCGGTCGGGCCGACAGACCGTGGCAGCCAACCGGCTGCTTACCCGCAAGTCTACGAGGGCCCCCGCGCGTCGGAAAGCGGGACGACCTACGGCCGGGGTGGATTTTCATTTCGTCGTCCCTCGCGGAGCCCGAGCAGACTGGCCGGACCTATGACGGACCGCCCGAAACGGGCAGCCGCGGCGTCGGCGGCGGCCTCCGCCTCCCGCCAGCCCCGCTCGGGCGCGCCGAGGGTGAGCTGTCGCGGAGTCTCCTGCGCGGCGGCGAGCCCCTCGACCCGTACGCCGACCAGCCGGACGGGCTCACCCGGGTCGAGCACGGTGTAGAGCGCCCAGACGGTGTCGAAGATCTCCCTGGCCACGTCGGTCGGCCCGCCCGCCGTGCGGGAGCGGCTGACGGTGCGGAAGTCGGCCAGGCGCACCTTGAGCGACACGGTGCGCCCGACCTGCCCGGCCCGGCGCAGCCGGATGCCGACCTTCTCGGCGAGGGCGAGCAGCGCCCGGCGGATCTCCAGCGGGTCGGTGACGTCGACGTCGAAGGTCACCTCGGCGCCGATCGACTTCTCCGCGTGCTCGGGGCTGACCCGGCGCGGGTCCCGCCCCCAGGCCAGCTCGTGCAGCCCGGCGGCGGACGCCTCGCCGAGCGCCTTGCGCAGCATGCCGACCGGCGCCTCGGCGAGATCGCCGATCGTGGCCAGGCCCAGCCGCCGCAGCGTCTCGGTGGACCGCTCCCCCACTCCCCACAGCGCCGACACCGGCAGCGGGTGCAGGAAGTCGAGCACCCGGGCGGCCGGGACGACGAGCAGGCCGTCGGGCTTGGCGCGGGTCGAGCCGAGCTTGGCCACGAACTTGCTCGGGGCGACGCCGACCGAACAGGTCAGCCCCTGCTCCCCGGCGACCCGCTCGCGGATGCGGCGGGCGATGGCGGCCGGCGAACCGAAGAGCCGCCGGGCTCCGGCCACGTCGAGGAACGCCTCGTCCAGGGAGAGCGGCTCGACCAGCGGGGTGACGTCCCGGAAGATCTGCATGACCGCGGCGGAGGCCGCCGAGTACTGCGTGAAGTCCGGCGGCAGGTAGACCGCGTGCGGGCAGAGCGCCCGGGCCCGGGCGGTGGGCATGGCGCTGCGCACGCCGTAGCGCCGGGCCTCGTAGCTGGCGGAGCTCACCACCCCGCGCGGGCCGGTGCCGCCGACGACGACGGGCCGACCGCGCAGCTCCGGCCGGCGACGGACCTCGACCGAGGCGAAGAAGGCGTCCATGTCGACGTGCAGGATCGGGCAGCCGGAGTCGTCGGAATCCGGCCCGAACCGGGGATCGCCGCCCCGGGGCAACGACTGGCTGCGGCCCATCCCCGCAGGCTAGCCCGGACCTGCGACACCGCACCCGGACGGGCCGCCCGGGACGGCGGTCAGCCGCGTACGACCAGCAGCGGGATCGTCATCTCGGCCGCCGTGTCGGCCCCGTGGTACGCCACCAGCCGGGAGACCACCGGCGGCTCGGACCGGGAGGCGGTCACCGCGTACGTGGCGTTGCAGATCACCACCACGTCGCCGATGCGCGCCAGGTGTTCCTCCGGCACCGGGCCGAACCAGCCGGCGGCCACCACCTCGTCGCGGGTACGCACCCGGGCCGCGGCGCCGAGCACCGCCGACCAGGCGGCCACGACGTCGTCCAGGGCGCCGGGGGTGACGTGCAGGTAGCGGACGCGGGGCTCCCCGGCGACCACCGCCAGCCCGGCGCGCAGCCGGGGGTCGGTGTCCAGGTCGAAGCGGTGCCCGGCCGGCACGTCGAGCTGGCCGTGGTCGGCGGTGACCAGCAGCGCGGCGTCGGGCGGCAGCCCGTCGACGAGCCGGGCCAGCAGCCGGTCCACCTCGGCCGCGGCGATCCGCCAGGGCGCGGAGTCGACGCCCGTGAGGTGGCCGTGCCGGTCCAGGTCGGGGTGGTAGCCGGAGACCAGCGTGGGCCCCGACCCGGCGCCCAGGGCGGCGAGCATCCGCTCGGCGAGCGCGTCGACGCCGGCCGCGCCCCGGTAGTCGCCGCCCCGGTTGGCGGCCACCGTCAGCCCGCTGCCGCCGAACTCCGGCCGGCTCACCACCGTCACCGCGACCCCGGCGGCGCGGGCCCGTTCCAGCTGGGTGCGGACCGGCTGCCAGCGCAGTGGCTCGGGGTCGGCCGCCCACTCGATGTGGTTGAGCACCCGGTCGGTCCCGGGCACCCGCACGGTGAAGCCGAGCACGCCGTGCGCGCCGGGCGCGGCGCCGGTGCCCAGCGTCACCAGGCTGGTCGGCGTGGTCGACGGGAAGCCCGAGGTCAGCGGCCGCCCGGCGGTCGCGGCCAGCCCCGCCAGCGTCGGCGCGTACGGCGCGGCGGTCGGGATCTGGTGCCAGCCGAGACCGTCGACGAGCAGCACCGCGATCCGGCGCACCCCGGGCAGCGCGGCGCCGAGCCCGAGCGGGTCGGTGGCTCCGGGCACGCCGAGCACCGCGAGCGCGGCGGGCAGGATGTCGGCCAGACTGCCGTCGCCGTAGCGCGGCCCGACGATCTCCAGCGGGTCGGTCACGGGCGGCGGGCGAACAGGTGCAGCTGGGCGGCGAGGTCCCGCCAGGGCGCCCGCGCGGCGAGCGCCCGCTCCAGCTCGACCAGGGCGGCCGGCTGGCCGTCGGCGACGGCGGCGGGGAGGAGGTCGGCGAGCACGCGTACGCCGTGGATCTCCTCGACCACGAGCCCCGCGGCGCCGAGCAGCGCGGCGGCGCCGTCGGCGTCGTAGCGCCGGCGCAGCGTGTCCCGGGTGCCGGCGGCGCCGGCCGGATCGTCGGCCAGGGCGGCGGCGACGTCGAGGTGCCCGTTCATCGCCCGGCCGAGCACCGCGGCGGCCCGGCCCGCGACCAGCACGCTCGCGGCCCCGCCCGGGCGCAGTGCGGCGGCCAACGCCGCCACCACCGCCGCCGGGTCGTCGACGACCTCCAGCACGGCGTGGCAGAGCACCAGGTCGGCGCTGCCGGGCTCGACCAGGCCGGCGAGCGCGTCGCCGTCGCCCTGCACGGCACGGACCCGCTCGGCCACGCCGGCCTCGGTGGCCCGGCGGGTCAGCGCGGCGAGCGCGTCGGGACTGGCGTCGACCACGGTGACCCGGTGCCCGGCCTGGGCGAGCGGCACGGCGAAGCCGCCCGTGCCGCCACCGACGTCGAGCACGGTGAGCGCGGTGCCGGCGCGACGCTCCAGCTCGGCGCGCAGCACCGACCAGATCACGGCGGTACGGGGGGTCAGCGGCGGCCCGGCGAGCCGGCCTGGGGTCTGCTCCACCCGGTCGAGCCTAGTCACCCGGTCCAGCCTGACCGAGCCGCACCTGCGGCGGCCCGGCCGGCTCCGGGCGGGAGGTCAGGCCTCGCCGGTGGCGGCGTCGTCCTCGGCCCGCGACCGCAGGGCGTTGGCCACCGGGCCCTCGACGATCTCGTACTCGCGCGGCTCGGTGTGGTGGCTCGGGGTCCAACCGGCGCTGAGCCGGGTCCGCCGGGAGTTCGCCACCCCGCCGCTACGCTCGTTGTTTCCCATGATCGTTGTCCCCCTCGTGCTCGCGCGGGCCACTCTGCCCGCGCGAGCTGGAGTGTCCCTCCATCGGGCGGGAAAAACCGTAATGTGGATCACTGCCGTCAGCGGAAGTCGCGCGAGGGCGGGCTGACCGGCGGTTCGATCGCGTCCAGCCGGTCGGCAGTGAGGTTGATCACTCCCTCGTGCCGCTGCAACCGGCCCCGCACCACCAGCGCGGCGCTGGTGCGGGCCACCCGCCGGTAGCGCTGCCACAGGCCCGGGGAGCAGGTGACGTTGAGCATCCCCGTCTCGTCCTCCAGGTTGAGGAAGGTGACCCCGCCGGCGGTCGCGGGCCGCTGCCGGTGGGTGACGATCCCGCCGACCCTGATGCGCCGCCCCGGCTCCACCCGGCCGAGTCGCGCGATCGGCACCGCGCCGAGGGCGTCGAGCCGGGGGCGGATGAAGCTCACCGGGTGGCTCTCCGGCGACAGCCCGGTCGCCCAGACGTCGGCCACCAGCCGGTCCACCGCCTCCATCCCGGGCAGGGTGGGCGCGGTCGCGCCGGTCACCGTGCCCGGCAGCCGGCCCGGCCGGTCCTGGGCCGCCGCGCCGGCCGCCCAGAGAGCCTGCCGCCGGGACAGCCCGAAGCAGGCGAAGGCGTCCGCGGTGGCCAGCGCCTCCAGCTGCGCGGCGGACAGCCCGACCCGCCGGGCCAGGTCCGGCATGTCGCGGTACGGCCCGCGTGCCGCCCGTTCCGTCTCGATCCGCTCGGCCACCCCCTCGCCGAGGGTGCGTACGCCGGAGAGACCGAGCCGCACGGCCGGCCCGTTCAGCCCCCAGGCGTGCGGCGGCTCCCCCGGCGCGCTGCCCCACCGGGTCTGCGGGGTGGACTCCAGCACCGCCAGCGCGCCGCTGGCGTTGATGTCCGGCCGGCGCACCTCCACCCCGTGCCGGCGGGCGTCGTCGACCAGCGTCTGCGGCGAGTAGAAGCCCATCGGCTGGGCGTTGAGCAGCGCGGCCAGGAACGGCCCCGGGTGGTAGCGCTTGAGCCAGGAGCTGGCGTAGACCAGGTAGGCGAAGCTCATCGCGTGGCTCTCCGGGAAGCCGTAGCTGGCGAACGCGGAGAGCTTGCGGTAGACGTCGTCGGCCAGCTCGCCGGTGATGCCCCGCGCGGCCATGCCCGCGTAGAGCCGGTCGGCGATGCGGGCCATCCGCTCGGCGGAACGCTTGGCGCCCATCGCCCGGCGCAGCTGGTCGGCCCCCGCCGCGTCGAAGCCGGCCAGGTCGATGGCGAGCTGCATCAGCTGCTCCTGGAACAGCGGCACGCCGAGGGTCTTCTCCAGCGCGTTGCGCATCAGCGGGTGCGGGTAGGTCACCGGCTCCTGGCCGTTCTTGCGCCGGATGTACGGGTGCACCGAGCCGCCCTGGATCGGGCCGGGCCGGATCAGCGCCACCTCGACCACCAGGTCGTAGAACTCGCGGGGCTTCAGCCGGGGCAGGGTGGCCATCTGGGCGCGGCTCTCCACCTGGAACACCCCGACCGAGTCGGCCCGGCAGAGCATGTCGTAGACCTCGGGGTCGTCCAGCGTCATGTCGCCGAGGTCCAGGCTCATCCCGATCATGTCGTAGCCGTAGTGCAGCGCGGAGAGCATGCCGAGCCCGAGCAGGTCGAACTTGACCAGACCGACGGCGGCGCAGTCGTCCTTGTCCCACTGGAGCACGCTGCGACCCGGCATCCGCCCCCACTCCACCGGGCACACCTCGATCACCGGCCGGTCGCAGATCACCATGCCGCCGGAGTGGATGCCCAGGTGCCGGGGGAACGTCTGCAACTCGTTGGCGTACGCGACCACCTGCTCGGGGATGTCCGCGACGTCGACGGGCGCCACGGAGCCCCAGCGGTCGATCTGCTTGCTCCAGGCGTCCTGCTGGCCGGGCGAGAACCCGAACGCCTTGGCCACGTCCCGCACCGCCGAGCGGGGCCGGTAGGAGATGACGTTGGCGACCTGCGCGGTGTGCTCCCGGCCGTACCGGGCGTAGACGTGCTGGATCACCTCCTCCCGGCGGTCGGACTCGATGTCCACGTCGATGTCCGGCGGGCCGTCGCGCTCCGGGGCGAGGAAGCGCTCGAAGAGCAGCCGGTGCCGGACGGCGTCCACGTTGGTGATCCGCAGCGCGTAGCAGACCGCCGAGTTGGCCGCCGAGCCCCGCCCCTGGCAGTAGATGTCCTGCTCGCGGCAGAACGTGACGATGTCGTAGACCACCAGGAAGTAGCCGGGGAAGCCCAGCTCCTCGATCATGTTCAGCTCGTGGTCGAGCTGCGCGTACGCCCTCGGATGCGCCGCGGGCGGGCCGTAGCGCTCGCGGGCGCCGGCGTGGGTCAGGTGGCGCAGCCAGCTCATCTCGGTGTGCCCGGGCGGCACCGGGTACGCCGGCAGCCGGGGTGCCACGAGCTGGAGGTCGAAGGCGAGCTCGGCGCCGAACTCGGCGGCGCGGGCCACCGCACCGGGGTAGGCGGCGAACCGGGCCGCCATCTCGGCGCCGCCGCGCAGGTGGGCGGTGCCGGCGGCGGGCAGCCAGCCGTCGATCTCGTCCAGGCTGCGCCGGGCCCGGACGGCGGCGACGGTGGTCGCCAGCCGCCGCCGGCCCGGGGTGGCGTAGTGCACGTTGTTGGTGGCCACCGTGGGCAGGCCGGCCGTCGCCGCCAGCTCGGCGAGCGCGTCGTTGCGGTCGGCGTCGGCCGGGTGTCCGTGGTCGGTCAGCTCCACCGCCACCGTCTCCGCGCCGAACAGGGCGGTCAGCCGGTCCAGCTCGCGGGCCGCCGCGTCCACCCCCTCGGTGAGCAGCGCCGACGGCACATGCCCCTTGCGGCAGCCGGTGAGCACCAGCACGTGGTCCCGCAGCTCGGCGGCGACCTCCTCCAGCCCGCCGTAGACCGGGCGGCCCTTCTCCCCGCCGCGCAGCTGGGCGCGGGCGATGGTCGACGCCAGCCGGGCGTACCCCTCGTGGCCGTGGGCGAGCAGCAGCAGGTGCCGCCCGAGCGGGTCGGGCTCGCCGTTCTGCGGGCCGGGCAGGTCCAGGGAGAGCTCGGCGCCGAAGATGGTCGGCAGGTGCAGCGCGCGGGCCGCCTCGGCGAAGCGCACCACCCCGTAGAAGCCGTCGTGGTCGGTGACGGCGAGCGCGGTGAGGCCCAGCCGGGCCGCCTCCTCGGCCAGTTCCTCCGGGTGGCTGGCGCCGTCGAGGAAGCTGAAGTTGGTGTGCGCGTGCAGCTCGGCGTACGGCACCGCGTCGTCGGGGCGGGCCACCTCGGGCGGCCGGTACTGCTCCCGCCTGCGGCTCCAGGCGGGAGAGTCGCCGCCGTCGGCGTCCACGGCCAGCGGGTCGACCACGTGCAGGTGCCGCTCGTCGCGCACCCGGCCGACCCACGCGCTCGCCGGATCGACCTTCACCTGGACCACCCGCGTCCGGGGCCGACCGGTCCGGGGCCGACCGTCCGGGGCCGGAGAGCAGGCGTTCCAGCTCCGACCAGGGCAGCTTCGGGTTGTGGAAGCTCATCGGAGCCCTTCCGGGCGGACAGCCGGCGGAGCCTCACGCCGACCGGGTCGGCGGGCGCGGGGCGGGCGCTCAGTCATAGATCGCCTCCACCAGCCACCGCCCGGCCTCGACGGCGAGCAGCAGGGCCGTACCGTCGGCCAGGCAGACCTGGAACCGGGCCCGCCGACGGGCCTCGGCCGGCGCCCACCAGCGCTCGTCGACCGGCCACGGACCGGCCCAGCCGACGATCTCGACCGGTCGGGCGGCGCCCACGGTCAGCCGGGCCGGCTCGGCGCTGACCTGGAGCCGCGCGCTGACCTCGACCGACTCGCCGGCGGCGTCCTGCACGACCGCGGCGAGCGGGTCGGGCAGCACCACGGCCGGTGCGGGTGGCGGCAGCCGTCCCGGCCACGGCGGCGGGACGGGCCGGGCCGGCAGGCGTTCGTCACCCCACGGCACCAGACGCACCTGGTCGGCCGGCGAGCGCCCGCCGCCGAGCACCGCGGTGACCACCGCCTCGGGGCCGAGGATGCCCTGCACCCGGCTCAACGCCCGGTGCGCCCGCTCCCGCTCCTCGCCGGTCTCCCCCCACAGGCCGGGTTGCAGGCCGGCCTGCGCGACCACCCCGTCCGGAACCAGCCGCAGCCGGATGATGCCCGCCGTCGGGCGGGTCGGGCGGGTGCCGGCCCGACCGGTGCTGCCGGACAGCCAGCCGTCGAGCTGCCAGCGCACCCGGTTGGCGATGGCCGCGGCGGTGAGCAGCCCGTCGTGCCGCCAGACCCGGTGCAGTTCCTGGCCGTGCGCGGTGACCGCCTCGATGCCGAGCCGGGTGCAGGCCAGCCCGTGTGCGGCGAGCCGGTCGTGCAGCCGTTCGGCCAACGCCCGGGCGGCGAAGGCCGCCGCGTCGACCCGGTCGAGCGGCTCGTCGTGGTCGGCGGTGACCGCGAGGTCGGTCGGGGGTTGCCGGACCGCGAGCGGACGGTGGTCGCGCCCGGCCGCCAGCCGGTGGGCCAGCGCGCCGTCGAAGCCGAACCGGGCCAGCACGTCGCCGGCGGGCAGCGCGGCGAAGTCGGCCAGGGTGCGTACGCCGAGCCGGCGCAGCAGGTCGGTCAGGGCCGGGCGGCCGAGCGCCTCGACCGGCAGGTCGGCGAGGAACTGCGGTGTCCCGCCGGGCGGAACGACCCGTCCGTCGCGGGCGGCCAGCCCGGCGGCGAAGACCCCGTCGGCGATGCCGACCTGGCTCTCCACCGCGCAGGCCTGGGCGACGTGCTCGACGATCCGTTCGGCGGCCGCCTCCTCGCCCCCGAGGTAGCGGCTCGGCCCCCGGGCCGCCACCGCGCACGCGCCGGGGCGCACCACCTCGACGCCGGCAACCAGTTCCTCGACGGCGGCGACCACCGGTTCGAACGCCCGGGCGTCCCGCCCGGGGTCGTACTCGACGGCGGTGAGCTGCGGGCACCGGCCCTGGGCCTCCCGTTTGCGCAGCCCCCGACGCACCCCCTCGGCGCGGGCCCGCTCGGAGCAGGCGACCACCCGGTTGGCGTGCAGCACGGCGACCGGGTCGGTGGCCGGCACCCCGTCGACGATCTCCGCGGCGAGCACCGGCCAGTCCGGGCACCAGAGCAGCAGGGTCCGCACGGGCGCGGCGGTCACGTCGGACCGGCCATGGTGAGCGCGGCGGTCACCTCGGACCGACCATGGTCAGCGCGGCGGTCACCTCGGGCCGACCAGGGTGAGCGCGGCACGACGGGACGGGCCGGTGGGCGCCGGGTCGACGGGGCGGAGCCGGCCGGCGGTCGACCGGCCGGTGACGGAGACGGCGGCGGCGGGAGCGGAGCGGGGAATGACCCGGGTGAGCCCGTCCCCCGGCAGCCAGACCTTGATCTCCTTGGGGCGGGCGGCGGCCCCCCGGCCCCGCGCGGAGACGGTGACCTCGCGGCGACGCAGCCGGCCCCGCCCCTGCCCGAGCCCCTCCCAGGCGCCCCGGACCACCTGGAGGGTCACGTCCGCGCCGTCCCACCGCCCGTACGGGACGAGGACGCTGCCCCGCTGCCGGGCCCGGGCGGCCAGCCGGTTGGCGACCGAGGCGGAGACCGCCGTCGGCACGGCGGTGACCACGACGTCCACCCCGTCGATCAGGGCGGCGATGACGGTGGCCCACTCCGGGCCCGGGTGGGGCACCAGGGCGAGCCGGTCCAGGGCGATGCCCAACTCGGCGGCGGCGCCCGCCCCGAACGCCGGGACGCCGACCACGGCGCACCACGAGCCGGCCCGGGACGCCTCGGCGAGCAGCGCCAGGACCAGCGAGGTGCCGCCGCTGCGTCGGGGTTGGCCGGTGGCGACCGCGATCGTGCTGCCCCGCCGCAACCCCCGGTTGGGCAGCAGCCCGGTCAGCTCCGGTGCCACCGGCAGCAGCCGGTGACCACCCGCCGGGTCCGGCGCGCTCGCCGGGCGCACCAGACCGGCCAGTGCGGCGGAACCGACCACCATCCGGCCCGCCATCGGACCTACCCCCCGTCGTGCTGTCGGATCGGACGTGCGCGTGGCGCGCCCGGGCACCCGGTCAACGCCGGGTGGCCGGGGGCGCCCGGGTCAGGCCGCGAGGCCGTCGAGCGCCGGTTGGTGGGCCACCCCGAGCGCGGTCTCCACGACCGTGACGAACTGCTCGGCGGAGCGCAGCAGGTCGTCGGCCTCCCGGGCGGTCACGACCCGGGGGATGCCGGCCTCGGCGGCGGCCCGCTTGCCGGCGCCGAGGGCGAAGAACCGGGCCCACTCGTCGAGCTCGGGGGCGACGCCGGAGAGCAGGATCCAGACGCTGGTGACCCGGTGGCGTCGGGCGGGGGCGGGACGCGCCCGGGCGGCGAGCACGGCCGCGGCCGCCCGGAGCGCGGCGAGGTGGGCGGCGGCGTAACGGAGGCCGTCGGGGCGGGTCTGGGCGGCCTCGGCCAGCCCGTGCCGGGCCACCGCGAGAAGCTGGGCGGGGGTGCGGTGCGGCAGCACGTGCGCCGGCACCGTCGGTGCCTGAGCCGGGTTGGTCGGCATGGGACTGTCTCCTCCACGTGGCCGAGGCGCCGCCCCGGAGACGGCCCTGGGCCGCCGGCGGGACGCCGGGTCGAGTGGTGCGGAGGAAGACGCACCGGTGGGGTGGCCGGCCGGGTGTGGACGCTTCCCCACACCACACCCGGCCGGCGTTACCGGCGGGTTCGTGGCCCGCCGCCCGGGGGTCGTGGGCGGCGGGCGACGCTCCTGCCTGACGGGCCCGGACTCGCGACTGCCCGGGACCCAGGTGCGGCCCGCGGAGCCGCACCGCCCGGAGCCGCGCCGCGAAACACCGCCCCGGGTCTGTTGGAACGGGCGTTCGAGGCAATCGAACACTCGTTCTAACTGCTGCTGACAGTACACCCTCCCTCCGACGAAAATGCAACGTGTGACGCGCGGACGTCGGTCGACGTCGCGGCAGGTGCCGGCTCCGGGCGCCCACCGCCGGGACCTGCGACGGTGGGCGCCCGGGCCGCGGCGGTAGCCTCCGCCCGTGACAACCCCCCGCCCCGTCCTCGGGGTCGCCATGGTGCTCGCCTCGGCCGGGCTCTTCGCCGTCAACGGCACGGTCTCCAAGCTGGTGCTCCGCGCCGGCCTGGACGCCCCGCAGCTCACCCTGCTGCGCGCCGCCGGCGCCGTCACCGGGCTGCTGGTCCTGAGCGTGCTGCTGCGCCCCGGGGCCCGTCGGCTCCGGGCCACCCCCGGCCAGCTGCCGCTGCTGATCGGGTACGGGCTGGCCGGGTTCTTCGCCGTGCCGATGCTCTACTTCGTCGCCATCTCCCGGCTGCCGGTCGGGATCGGGCTGCTGTTCGAGTACACCGCCCCGCTGCTGGTCGCCCTCTGGGCCCGGTTCGGTCAGCGGCACCGGGTGCGCCCGCGGCTCTGGGCCGGCCTGGCGTTGAGCCTGGTCGGCCTCGGCTGCGTGGCCGAGGTGTGGGGCGAGCTGAAGCTGGACGGCCTCGGCGTGCTCGCCGGCCTCGGCGCCGCGGTCTTCCTCGCCGCCTACTACGTGCTCGGCGCCCACGGCGCGGCGCGCCGGGACACGTTGTCGCTCTGCACCTGGGCGTTCGGCGCCTCGGCCGTGGCGGGCCTGCTCACCCGCGCGGTCACCGTGGGCACCGGTGGCTGGGAGCCGCTGACCGCCGACACCGACGGGGGCGTACCCGTGGCGCTGCTCTGCGGGTACATGGTGGTGCTCGGCTCGATCGCGCCATACCTGCTGGTGGCCGGGGCGATGCGGCACCTCCCCGCGACCAGCGTCGGGATCCTCGGCATGGCCGAGCCGGTGCTCGCCTCGGCGGTCGCCTGGGTCGTGATCGGCCCCGGTGAGGCGCTCAACACCGCCCAGTTCACCGGCGGGCTCCTGGTGCTGGCCGGCGTCGCGCTGGCCGAGACGGCCCGGGTCGCCCCGGACCGGGCCGCCGCGCCGCCCGCCCCGGACACCGTCACCGTCCCGCCCGAGGCGGGCCGGACGTCGCCGCGTCCCGCCCGGTCGGGGCCTGGCACGGCCGGCTGAGCCGCCGACCGGGCCACCGGGAAGAATGGCCCACATGCAGCCACACCCGAACGTACGGGCGGTGCAGGACGTGCTCGACGCCGCGGGCGCCCGGGACGCCTCCGGCGCGCCGAGCGTCGTCCGCCTGCTGCCCGACGCGGTGCACACCGCCGCGGCCGCGGCCGAGTCGCTCGGCGTCGGAGTCGGCCAGATCGCCAACTCGCTCGTCTTCGAGGCGGACGGCGCGCCGCTGCTGGTGCTCACCTCCGGCGCGCACCGGGTGGACACCGCCGGCCTGGCCGCCTCCATCGGGGTCGGCCGGCTGCGCCGGGCCACCCCGGAGTTCGTCCGCGCGCACACCGGGCAGGTGATCGGCGGGGTCGCCCCGGTCGGCCACCCGCGTCCGCTGCGCACCCTGGTCGACACCGCCCTGGAGTCGTACGACGAGATCTGGGCGGCCGGCGGCGTGCCGCAGGCGGTCTTCCCCACCACGTACCCGGAGCTGCTGCGGGTCACCGGCGGCGTCCCGACCGGGGTGGCGTGAGCGAACGGAGCGAGCGAACCATGGAGCTCAGCAGCGTGGCGCGAGGCGGGACCGATGACGGCGCCGACGTCCCGGAGCTGGTCACGCTGCACGTGTGGCGCACCTCCCGCGTCGCGCTGCCCCGGGCGCTGGCCCGGATGGCGGTCGACCCCGGCCGGCTGCGCGCGCTGCCCGGCGTCCGGTTCGGCAAGCTGCTCGGCACCGGGACCGGCACCGGCTTCGGGCCGGGCGACGCCGACCTCACCCGGTGGGCGGCGCTGACCGTGTGGGACTCCCCCGCCGACGCGGCCGGCTTCGACGACTCGCCGGTGGGGCGCGCCTGGGCCCGGATCGCCCGCGCGTCCGTCCGGGTCGACCTGCGCCCGCTGAGCAGCCGGGGCGAGTGGTCGGGCCGCCGGCCGTTCGGGGAGCCGCCCGGTGGCCGGGTCGCCGGCCCGGTGCTGGCGCTGACCCGCGCCCGGCTGCGGCCACGGCGGGCGGCCACCTTCTGGCGGGCGATCCCCCCGGTGGCCGCCGCGCTGCACGCCGCGCCCGGCCTGCTGGCCCGCTTCGGTGTCGGCGAGGCCCCGCTGGGCTGGCAGGGCACGGTGAGCGTGTGGCGCGAGCCGGCGGACCTCGTGGCGTTCGCGTACCGTCACCCGGAGCACCGCGCCGCGATCATGCGGACCCCCACCGAGGGGTGGTACGCGGAGGAGCTCTTCGCGCGGTTCGAGGTACGCGACGTGGTGGGTGACCGGGCGGTGCTGGGGTGGGTCGCGGACGGCGACCCGGGAGCGGCGGAGGGTGCACGGGCATGAGGTTGGTGCGGTGGACGCCGGACGATCTCGTCCGACGGCTGGACGACGTGGTGGCCGTCTACGGCGAGGCGATGGGCTACCGCCCGGAGCTGCTGGACTCCCGGCGCGGCTACATCGCCACCCACGTACGCCGACCCGGCTTCCGCGCCGTCGCCAGCCTGACCAGCGAGGGCCACCTGGCCGGCTTCGGCTACGGCTACCTGGGCGGCTCGGGGCAGTGGTGGCACGACCAGGTCTGGCGGGCGCTGGACACCCCGGCCCGGCAGCGCTGGCTGACCCACTGCTTCGAGGTGGTCGAGTTGCACGTCCGCCCGCCCGCGCAGGGGCACGGCCTGGGCGCGCGGCAGCTGCGGGCCCTGCTGAGCCTGGCGGAGGGCACGACCACGCTGCTCTCCACCCCCGAGGCCGACGAGCAGCGGTCCCGGGCCTGGCGGCTGTACCGCCGGTTCGGCTTCGTCGACGTCCTGCGCGACTTCCACTTCCCCGGTGACGAGCGCCCGTTCGGCGTGCTCGGCCGGGACCTGCCGCTGGAGCCCCCGACACCCGTCCCGCCCGGCCGGGGCGCCCCGTGACCCGACGGCTGTCCTGGGCGCTGCTGGCCGTGCTGGTGCTGGTGCAGATCTGCTACCCGCTGACCAGCGGGGAGGCCCGGGCCCGGCTGACCGTCGCCACCGTCGTGCTCGGCTACCTGCTCTCGGTCGGCCACGCGCTGCTCAGCCGGGGCCCGCGTACGGCGGCGGCGCTGGTCGCGGTGGCCACGGTCGGCGGGTTCGCCATCGAGGCGCTCGGGGTGGCCACCGGCTTCCCGTTCGGCAGCTACGACTACTCCGGCGAGCTGGGGCCGAAGCTGGCCGGGGTGCCGCTGATCATCCCGCTGGCCTGGACCTGGATGGCCTGGCCGGCCTGGCTGGCCGCCACCCGGCTGACCGGGGGCGACGCCGGCGGCCGGCCGGGGCGGCGGGACGGCGCGTTCCATGTCCGGCGGGTCGCGCTGGCCGCCGTCGGGCTGGCCGCCTGGGACCTCTTCCTCGACCCGCAGATGGTGGCCGAGGGCTACTGGGTCTGGCGGGACGCCACCCCCGCGCTGCCCGGCCTGCCCGGCATCCCGGTGAGCAACTACCTGGGCTGGCTGCTCTTCGCCGTGCTGATCATGAGCGCGCTGCGCCCGCTGGCCGGGCCCGCCGTGGCCACCACCGACGGGCGCGACGGCCCGATGTTCGCGCTCTGGCTGTGGACGTACTTCTCCAGCGTGCTGGCCCACGCGGTCTTCCTCGACCTGCCCGCCTCGGCGCTGTGGGGCGCGGTCGGCATGTCGGTGGCCGCCGTGCCGCTGGCGGTCACGCTGGTCCGCTCCCGCCACGACGACCGGCACCGGTCCCGTCGGCCGCAGCGCCCCGGCGTCGACGCGACGGCATGACCGCCGTCCTCGCGCTGCTGCTCGGCGTGGCCGCGCTGACCGCGCACACCCTGGTCAACGCCGGCCGCTGGCTGCGCCGCCCGGCCGTGCGGCCGGCGCCGGTCGCCGAGCCCGTGGCGGTGCTGCTGCCGCTGCGCGACGAGGCCGCGCGGGTCACCCCGTGCCTGCGCGCCCTGCTCGCCCAGCGGGGCGTGCCACGGCTGCGCGTGGTGGTGCTCGACGACGGATCGTCCGACGGCACCGCGGACGTGGTCCGCGCGGTGGCGGGCGACGACCCCCGGGTCACCCTGCTCGACGGGGTCGCCCCGCCGCCGGGCTGGCTGGGCAAGCCGCACGCCTGCTGGCAGCTGGCCACCCGGGCCGACCCCGCGGCGACCGCGCTGGTCTTCGTCGACGCCGACGTGGTGCTCGCCCCGGACGCGGTCGCGGCGGCCGTCACCGAGCTGCGGGCCGCGCGGGTGACGCTGCTGTCGCCGTACCCCCGCATCCTGGTGGCGACGGTGGCCGACCGGCTGGTCCAGCCGCTGTTGCAGTGGCTGTGGCTGACCTTCCTGCCGCTGCGGGCGATGGAGCGCTCGCGGCGGCCGTCGCTGGCCGCCGCCGGCGGGCAGTTCCTGGTGGTGGACCGGGCCGGCTACGAGGCCGCCGGCGGGCACGCCGTGGTGGCCGGGAAGATCCTGGAGGACGTCGAGCTGGCCCGCGCGGTCAAGCGGGCCGGCGGCCGGATCGCCCTCGCCGACGGCTCGCGGCTGGCCGCCTGCCGGATGTACGAGGACTGGCCGCAGCTGCGCGACGGCTACTCGAAGTCGCTCTGGGCGACCTTCGGCAACCCGGGGGCGGCGGCCGCCGTGCTGGCCCTGCTGCTCCTGCTCTACACCGCTCCCCCGCTGCTGGCGGTCGCCGCCCTGGCCGCCGGCGCACCGACGGTGGCCGCCGCCGCGCTCGCGACCTACCTGCTCGGGGTGGCCGGGCGGGCGGTCAGCGCCCGGGCGACCGGCGGCCGGTGGTGGCCCGACGCGCTCGCACACCCCGTGTCGGTCGTGGTCCTCGGTTGGCTGACCCTGCGGTCGTACCATCTGCGGAAGCGGCGTCGCCTGTCCTGGCGCGGCCGCCCCGTCACCTAGGGAGGCGCGGCATGGCGCGGATCGTGGTCGTCGGCGCCGGGGTGGGAGGCCTGGCCACCGCCGCCCGGCTGGCCGCCACCGGACACCAGGTCACCGTGCTCGAACGTACGGGCACCGTCGGCGGCAAGCTCGGTCGGTACCTTCACGAGACCCCGGCGGGCCCGTTCCACTTCGACACCGGGCCGAGCCTGCTCACCCTGCCCGACGTCTTCCACGACCTGTTCGAGGCGACCGGCGCGAAGCTCGACGAGTACCTGGACCTGGCCCCGGTGGACCCGATCGTGCGGCACGTCTTCCCCGGCGGCGGTCCGGCCCTCGACTCCTGCGCCGACCCGGCCGAGTTCGCCGTCCGGATCGGCGCGGCCTTCGGCGACCGGGCCGCCGCGGACTGGCGGCGACTGTGGCACCGGGCCGAGCGGGTGTGGCAGGCGTCGCACCGGGACATCCTGCGCCGCCCGATCGACTCCCCGCTGGACCTGGCCGCGCTGGCCTGGCGGCTGGGCGACCTGGCCGCCATCGGGCCGGGCCGGACGTTGCGCGGGCTGGGCCGACGGCACCTGTCCGACCCCCGACTGCGGATGCTGCTGGACCGGTACGCCACCTACACCGGCGCCGACCCGCGCCGGGCGCCGGCCGCGCTGGTCGCCGTGCCCTACGCCGAGCTGGCCTTCGGCGGCTGGTACCTGCGCGGCGGGCTGGGCACGCTCGCCGACGCGCTGCTGACCCGCTGCCTGGACCTCGGCGTGGTCGTGCAGACCGGCGCCACGGTCACCCGGATCGACGCCGCGGGCGGCCGGGTGCACGGCGTACGCCTGCGCGGCGCCACCGCGCCCGTCCCCGCCGACGTGGTGGTGGCCAACGTCGACGCGCTCACCCTCTACCGGGACCTGCTGCCCAACCCGCGCCGGCTGGCCGGGCTGACCGACCGCAGCCTGGCCGGTTTCGTGCTGCTGCTCGGCGTCGCCGGGGACTCCGGGCTGGCCCACCACAACGTGTTCTTCCCCCGCGACTACGACGCCGAGTTCGACGCGGTCTTCGGCCACCCGGGGCGCGGCGTGCGGGCCCGGCCGGCGGCCGATCCCACCGTCTTCGTCACCGTGGCCGACGACCCGATGGTCCGGCCGGCCGGCCACGAGGCGTGGTTCGTGCTGGTCAACGCCCCCCGGCACGGCACCGCCACCGGCGCCGTCGACTGGCGTCGGCCCGGCCTCGCCGAGGCGTACGCCGACCGGGTCCTCGACGTGCTGGCCGAGCGCGGCGTCGACGTGCGGGACCGGCTGGTGTTCCGGGAGGTCCGCACCCCGGCCGACCTGGACGACGCGACAGGCGCGCCCGGCGGGTCGATCTACGGCACCGCCGGCGGCCTGCTGCGCCCGGCCAACCGGGGCCCGGCGCACGGGTTGTGGCTGGTCGGCGGCTCCAGCCACCCGGGCGGCGGCCTGCCGATGGTGACGCTCTCCGCCCAGATCGTCGCCGAGGAGATCGGCCCCGCCTGGTAGCCGCCGCCGGGCAGGGGCACCGCGTCGACGCCCGGGGCCTTCCCGGCAGCCCGGACGGCCCGGCCGGCCCTGCCGCGCGGCCCGGCCGGCCCTACCGCGCGGTCAGCCTGCGTCGATGAGGGCGCGGCGGACGGCGGAGAGCAACTGGCCCAGGCCGAACCCGGCCAGCAGCACCCAGACGGAGGTCGCCATGGTCATCGTGCCGGCGGCCAGGTCCGGCTCGATCAGCCCGGTCAGCCCGGCCAGCAGCAGCCCGACCAGGGCCACCGAGACCCGGGTGGGGCGCTCCCCCACGGTCACCGCGCCGAGTTCCCGCATCCCGGCGGAGACCGCCCGGGCGCGGACGTACTCGTGCAGCCAGGAAAGCGCACCGGCGGTCACGACGAGCGCTCCCGGCGCCCCGACCAGCCAGAACGCGGCCAGCCAGGCGACCTCGCCGAGCCGGTCGGCCAGCGAGTCGTAGACGTAGCCGAGCCGGGTGGTCCGGTTCGTGGCCACCGCCACCGCGCCGTCGACGCTGTCCGCCACCGCGGCGAGCAGCACGAACAGCGCCGCGAGGAAGGGACCGTCCTGCGGCCGTACGGCGAACAGCGGCACGCAGGCGCAGAGCAGCACGCCGACCACGGTGACCGGGGTCGGGCCGACCCGCAGCCGGCCCAGCACGAACCCGACGTGGTAGGCGAACCGCAGCCAGGCGCGGACGACCGGGGCCGCCGCCCGGGGGTCGAACCCCCCGTGCAGCCGCGCCCAGGCCGTGGCGTAGTCGTCCCAGTTCAGCTGTGTGCCCACCACGGAACAACCGTCGCACCGGCGCTCAGGTGTCGCGGCACCGGGGTCACACCCGCGCGCCGACCTGGAGGTTCTGCCAGACCTCCCGGGTGGCGGTGGAGCGGTTGAGGGTGATGAAGTGGATCCCCGGCACGCCCTCGTCGAGCAGCCGCCGGCACATCTCGCTGGCCTGCTCGACGCCGAGCCGGCGCACCGCCTCCGCGTCGTCGGCGACCTTCGCGAACCGCTCGGCCAGGGCCGGCGGGAAGGGCGCCCCCGAGAGCTGCACCGAGCGCTCGATGGTGCCGATCTGCGTCACCGGCATCACGCCGGCCAGGATCGGGGTGTCGCAGCCGGCGGCGGCGACCCGGTCGCGCAGCCGCAGGTAGTCGTCGGCGTCGAAGAACATCTGGGTGATCGCGAAGTCGGCGCCGGCCCGGCACTTGCGGACGAAGTGCGCCGTGTCGCTGTCGACGTCGGGCGAACGCGGGTGCTTGTAGGGGAACGCCGCCACCCCGACGCTGAAGTCGCCGGCGTCGCGCACCAGGCGGACCAACTCCTCGGCGTGCAGCACGCCCTCGGGGTGACGCACCCAGTCGCCGCCCGGGTCGCCCGGCGGGTCGCCCCGCACGGCGAGCACGTTGCGCACCCCGACCCCGGCGAGCCGGCCGATGACGTGACGCAGCTCGGCCACTGAGTGGTTGACCGCGGTCAGGTGGGCCATCGGCAGCAGGGTGGTCTCGGTGGCGATCCGCTCGGTGACCGCGACGGTGGTGTCGCGGGTCGACCCGCCCGCGCCGTAGGTGATCGAGACGAACGACGGGCGCAGCGACTCCAGCTCGCGGATCGCCTGCCACAGCAGCCGCTCGCCCTGCTCGGTCTTGGGCGGGAAGAACTCGAAGGAGAACGTCGGCTGGCGGTCACGGATCAGCTCCCCGATCGCCGGCTGCGGATTGGGGAGGACCGATGGAAGACCGAGCGCCACGCCACGACTCTAGCGGGCCGGGCCCTGTGGGCCGAGGCCTTCCCACACTGGCGGACGCAGGACCGCACGAACGCGGATCCGCCGGGGCCGGAAAGCGTCGTACCCCCGGAGTAGTCATGGGGTCGCGCGGGGTGGGCCCGGCCGGAGGGCCGACCCGCCGGGGGCACGCGCGGGGGTCAGCATCCACCGGTGGCGCACCGGTCCCGTTCCGGGGCCCGCGCCGCCGCCGCGCCGACACCCGCCCGGAGGACCGATGACGTCGCCCCCGCCGCCCGGCCCGCACCTGCTCGGGCCGCTGCTCGCCCGGCTCCGGCTGGCCCGCGGCTGGAGCCAGCTGCGGCTCGCGGCCGAGCTCTGCGCCGCGTCCGGTGTGCCGACCCTCAGCCGGCACGAGATCTCCCGGTGGGAGCGGCAGCTGCGCGCCCCCGGCGAGTTCTGGCTCGGCTGGCTCGCCGTCGTCCTCGCGGTGCCGGTCGACCTGCTGGCCACCGCCGCGGCCCGCACCCGCAGCCTCGGTCCGCCGCCGGCCTTCGGCGGCACCCGGCCCCGGGCGGCGCTGCTCGCCCTGGCCCAGCGCTGGCTGGGCGACCCGCGCGCCGCGCTGCTGCCCGGCGCGCCCGCCCGGCCCACCGGCCGGGGCGACGCCGGAGGACCGGCGCGGCTGGCGGAGCTGCGCCGGCTCGACGACCTCGTCGGCGGGGCCGACCTGGCCGGGCTCGGGGCACACCGGCTGGGGCGGGCGGTGCGGGCGCTGTCGGGGTGCGCCCCCTCCGCGCGCCCTCGGCTGCTGCGCGAGCTGGCCGAGTCCGCCCAGCTCGCCGGCTGGCTCGCCGCCGACGCCGGGGACGCCACGGGCGCGCTGCACGCCTACCGGCTGGCGCTGCGCGCCGCCGCGACGGCCGGCGACCCGGCGCTCGCCGGGCACGTGCTCGGCTCGGCCAGCCACCTGCTCGCCGGCGTCGGCGACCCGCAGGGCGCGCTGGTGCTGGCCCGCACCGCTTACGCCGGGGCACGACGGTCGGCCAGCCCCGGCCTGCGCGCCCTGCTGCTGCACCGGGTGGCCCTGGCCGCGGCGCTGGGCGGCCGGGCGGGGGCGGCCCGGCAGGCGCTCGACGCGGCCTGCCGGGTGACCGCGGCGCCGGAGCCGGGCCGGGAGCCGCCGTGGCTCTACTGGCTCGACGGGCCGGAGTTGGCCGCGATGACCGGGCGCACGCTGGTCGCGCTGGGCCGACCCCTTCCGGCCGAGGCGCCGCTGCACGCCGTCCGGCGGCGCGGCCCCCGCACCGCCGCGATCTACGGCGGCTGGCTGGCCCGGGGCTACCTGCAACTCGGCGAGGTGGAGCGGGCCTGCGCGGTGGCCGGCGAGGCGCTGCTCGACGCGGTCCGCGCCGGGTCGCCCCGCGCACTGGGCCAACTGGCCGAGGTACGCCGGCGGCTGGCCGGGCACGGCGACGAGCCGGCGGTACGCCGGTACCGGGCGCTCGCCGCGGCGGCCGCTGCGTACCTGCCCCGTTCGGGGCCGCCACCTGGGCCGGCCGGCCGGCGGGCTCCTGCGGGGCGTGCGGCGCGTCGGCCCCCCGGTGGCGCGACGGGGCCCGCCCCGACCGGCTAGCGTCGTGGCGTGACCCACGCTGCTCCTGTTTCCCCCGTCGACCGCGCCGGGCTGCGTCAACGGATCGACAAGGCCCTGACCGAGTTCCTCGCCAGCCAGCGCTCCTGGATGGCCGGGGTCGACGACGCCCTGGCTCCGCTCGCCGAGGCGATCGAGGCGTTCGTCCTCGGCGGCGGCAAGCGACTGCGGCCGGCGTTCGCCTACTGGGGGTTCCGGGGAGCCGGCGGGATGGACACCGACCAGGTGGTCACCGCCCTGGCCGCGCTGGAGTTCGTGCAGGCCAGCGCGCTGATCCACGACGACCTGATGGACCGGTCCGACACCCGGCGCGGCGAGCCCGCGGTGCACCGGCGGTTCGCGGCCCGGCACCGGGCGGCCGGCTGGGGTGGCGACGCGGACGGCTTCGGCGACGCCGCGGCGATCCTGCTGGGCGACCTGTCCCTGGTCTGGTCGGACGAGCTGCTGCACTCCGCCGGGCTGGACCCGCACACGGTGGCCCGGGCCCGGCCGGTCTTCGACGCCATGCGCACCGAGGTCACGGTCGGGCAGTATCTCGACGTGCTGACCCAGGTCACCGGGGACACCTCGGTCGAGCGGGCCGGCAAGGTCGCCCGCTACAAGTCGGCGAAGTACACGGTCGAGCGGCCGCTGCTGCTCGGTGCCGCGCTGGCCGACGCGTCGGCGGAGGTCCGGGCGGCGTACTCCGCGTACGGGCTGCCGCTGGGCGAGGCGTTCCAGCTCCGCGACGACGTGCTGGGGGTCTTCGGCGATCCCGCCCAGACCGGCAAGCCGGCCGGTGACGACCTCCGCGAGGGCAAGCGGACCTACCTGGTGGCGGCGGCCCTGGAGACGACCGACGGGGCGGGCCGGGAGCTGCTGCTCGGCGGGCTCGGCGACCCGGGTCTGGACGAGGCCGGGGTCGCCCGGCTGCGCGAGCTGATCGACGGCAGCGGGGCGCTGGCGCGTACGGAGCGGCGGATCGGGATGCTCACCGACACCGCGCTGGCCGCGCTGGCCGCCGTCGACCTGGACACCGAGGCCCGGCAGGCCCTGGTCGACCTGGCCATCGCGGCCACCCGCCGCGCCGACTGACCCGCCCGGGCGGGTGCCCGCACGCCACGCGACCACGCCCGTCGCCCACGTCCCGGGCGACGGGCGCGCGATCGCGAGGCAGGCAGGACACGACCCCGGGCCGTGCACGCGCGCCAGGGGCCTCGAGGGTGACGTCGACGCGTGGGGCGAGGGTCAGAAGCCCAGGGCCTGGGCCCGGCGCTTCACCTCGCGGGCCTGGTCGCCGGCGAGCGCCTTCGCGGGGGCGCCGCCCGGCAGGGTGTCGTCCGGCTCGTAGAGCCAGCGCAGCGCCGCCTCGTCGTCGTAGCCCGCGTCGGTGAGCAGGTTGAGCACGCCGGGCAGGTGCTTGAGCACCGTCTGGTTGGCCACCAGATCGGCCGGCATCCGGCGGACGCCGTCGCGGCGTACCGCGATCAGCTCCCGGTCCCGGATCATCTGGTGCACCTTGCTGATCGACACGTCGAGGCGCTCGGCCACGTCCGGCAGGGTCAGCCAGTCGGCGGCATCGGCGGGGCCGGCGGATTCGGGGCCGGGCACGGCCCGGTCGGCGGGTACTGAGTCGGTCACCGGACCACCCTGCCATGTCCCTCCCGGCCGGGGCCAACGGCACCCCGGCGAGCCGGCTGAGCAGGGCCGGCGGGGCGGGCGAGCGCGGCGGGACGATCGTGGTCGCACCCCATCTGTAGCATCCTGTTCAACCTTCACCCCCTGGACACATAGACTGCCTGCCGATGGACACACAGGTCGCCGACACGTTGCTGGGCTCGCTGATCGACGGGCGCTACCGCATTCGCGGTCGCGTGGCCCGTGGCGGCATGGCGACCGTGTACACCGCCACCGACGAGCGCCTCGAGCGCACCGTGGCGCTCAAGATCATTCACCCGTCCCAGGCCCCCGAGCCGCAGACGCGGGTCGCGGGCTTCGTGGAGCGGTTCACCGACGAGGCGAAGACCATCGCCCGGCTGACCCACCCCAACGTCGTCGCGGTCTACGACCAGGGCACCCATTCCGGCCTGCCCTACCTCGTGATGGAGTACGTCCGCGGTCGCACCCTGCGTGACGTGCTCGCCGAGCGGCGCCGGCTCAACCCCGACGAGGCGCTGGCCATCGGCGAGCAGATGCTCGCCGCGATCGCCGCCGCGCACCGGGCGGGGCTGGTGCACCGCGACGTGAAGCCGGAGAACGTGCTGGTCGCCGAGGCCCCCACCGGCGGCCCGGCCAACCTGGTCGACAGCGTGGTCAAGGTCGCCGACTTCGGGCTGGCCCGGGCGGTCGAGGCGAGCGCCGACGACGAGAACGGCAACCAGTTGATGGCCACGGTCGCGTACGTGGCCCCGGAACTGGTCACCGAGGGGCACGCCGACCCCCGCACCGACGTCTACTCCGCCGGCATCGTGCTGTTCGAGATGCTCACCGGCCGGGTGCCCTACGACGGGGACCGCCCGGTCGACGTCGCCTGGCAGCACGTCGACAAGGACGTCCCGGCGCCGTCGACCCTGGTGCCCGGCCTGCCCAAGGCGCTCGACGAGCTGGTCGCCCGGGCCACCCGGCGTGAGCCGGGCGCCCGTCCGACCGACGCCGGCGCGCTGCTGGCCGAGGTGCAGGCGGTCCGCGACGACCTGGGCGACGCGAACACGCGTACCGCCGTGTTGCGCCGGGTGTCCGACGAGCCGGTGGCCGGGCCGACCATGATGGTCGCGGCGGTCCGGCCGGCCGAGCGGCCCGCCTGGGCCCGGCTGCCCGAGGGCGGCGGTCCCCGGGGCGGCCGTCGCCGCGCCGAGCCCGAGGAGGGCGAGAGCCTGTGGTCGCGGCTGTCCGCGCTGCGCACCCGGGTCATGGGCGACCCGCGGGGCCGCACGGCGGTCATCGCCGCCGCGGTGGTGCTGGTCCTGGTGGCCGCCCTCGGCGGCTGGTGGCTCGCGGCCGGGCGCTACACCGAGGCGCCGCAGCTGGTGGCCATGACCAAGGCCGACGCGGAGGCGCAGGCCGCCCGCGCCGGGGTCGTCCTCAGCTACGCCGAGCCGCGCTACGACGAGAAGGTCCCGAAGGACGCCGTCCTGGCGCAGGACCCCGTCTCCACCACCCGGATCGTCAAGGGCGGCACGATCACGTTGACCCTCTCGCTGGGCCCGGAGCGGTTCCCGGTGCCCGACGTGGTGGGCAAGGAGTTCGAGCTCGCCGAGGCGGACCTGCTCGACGCGAAGCTGGTGGTGGCGAAGGGCGCCGCCCGCTACGACGACAACCTGCCCGCCGGCGTCGTGATGGACACCGACCCGAAGGTCGGCACCGAGGTGAAGCCCGGCGACAAGGTCACGGTCGTCCTGAGCAAGGGCAAGGCCCCGATCTCGGTGCCGAACCTGGTCGGCAAGAGCCTGGGCGAGGCCCGGACGATCCTCGCCCAGCTGGGCCTGGTGCTGGTGGAGCCGCCCACCTACAAGGACTCCGACAAGCCCAGGGACGAGATCCTCGGGCAGAGCCCGGCGGACGGCACCGGGGTGGAGCGGGGCGCGAAGGTCAAGCTGGAACTCAGCAAGGGCCCGCCGCTGGTCGCCGTGCCCCGGGTCATCGACCTGCCCTGTCAGCAGGCCAAGCAGCTGCTGGAGAGCCAGGGCTTCCCGGTGGCGATCCAGTTCAACCCGAACGGCATCACCCGCTTCCAGAACCCGCCGGAGAACACGCAGGTGCCGCCGGCCACCCCGGTCACCCTCGGGTGCATGTAGGGATGCCGGTGCAGCACCGGCCGGTCGGCTCGCACACGCCCACCTCGGGCGGCCTGGCGAGAGCCGCCCTGCCGTACGCCGACGCGGCCGGCTCGCAGGTCGTGCAGGTCTACGTGTCCAACTCGCGGGGCTGGGCGCTGCCGCCCGGCGACCCGGCCCAGGACGTGTCGTTCCGCGACGGCTGCGACGAGCGGGGCATCCCCGTCTTCATCCACGCGTCGCTGCTGGTCAACCTCGGCTCTCCCACCGCGAACACGGTCGAGCGTTCGGCGGAGACGCTCGCCCACGCGCTACGCCGGGGCCGGGAGATCGGCGCCAGGGGCGTGGTCTTCCACGCCGGCAGCTCGGTCGACGAGGGGCACGCCGAGGCCGCGATGCGGCAGGTGCGCGAGGCGCTGCTGCCGCTGCTCGACGAGGCGGCGGCGGTGGACGGCCCGCGGCTGCTGGTCGAGCCGAGCGCGGGCGGGGGCCGCTCGCTCGCCTCCCGCCTGGAGCAGCTCGGGCCCTACCTCGACGCGGTGGACCGGCACCCCTGGCTCGGGGTCTGCTTCGACACGTGCCACGCCTGGGCGGCGGGGCACGACCTGGCCGCCGAGGGCGGCATGACCGCGACGCTGGACACCCTCGTGGCGACGGTCGGGGCCGACCGGCTGCGGCTGGTGCACGCGAACGACTCGAAGGACCTCTGCGGCTCCACCCGGGACCGGCACGAGAACATCGGCAGGGGCACCATCGGCGAGCCGGCGTTCGCCGAGCTGATGGCGCACCCGGCCACCGCCGGCGTCCCGGTCGTGGTGGAGACCCCCACGGAGAAGCACGTCGGCCACGCCGTCGACATCGCCGCCCTCAAACGCCTGCACCCCTGAGCGGTCGCCCGTCGGGGACCGACGCGGGCGCACGCCGCCGGCCGGCCTGCGGCAGCGGGTCCCAGGCAACCTCGACGCCCCTCGACCGGCGGGTCCGGGTCCGCCGTGACGCGGGCCCGCCGACGGGGGCGGTCAGCCCCGCAGGATGCGGGTGAGGACCTCGACGGCGCGGTCGATGCCGGCGTCGTCGACGTCCATGTGGGTGACCAGGCGGGCCGTGCGGGGGCCGAGCACCGAGACCAGGACGCCCTCGGCGCGGGCGGCGGCGGCCAGGGCGTGCGCGTCCAGCGGCGCCTTGCTCAGGTCCAGCGGCACCAGGTTGGTCCGGACGGTCGTGGCCAGCACCCCGAACGGGGCGATCGCCTCGGCGAGCCGGGCCGCCCGGGCATGGTCGGCGGCGAGCCGGTCGACGTGGTGCGCCAGCGCGTACCGGCCGGCGGCGGCCAGGATGCCGGCCTGCCGCATTCCGCCGCCCATCCGCTTGCGGAGGAACCGGGCCCGCTCGATCTTGTCGGCGCTGCCGACGACCAGCGAGCCGACCGGCGCGCCGAGCCCCTTGGAGAGGCAGACCGAGAGGGTGTCGAAGAGGGCGCCGTAGTCGGCCAGCCGCACGCCGTCGGCGACGTGCGCGTGCCAGATCCGGGCGCCGTCGCAGTGCAGCGCAACCTGCGCGTCGTCGGCGACCCGGCGCAGCTCGCGCAGGGTCGCCAGCGGGATGACCCCGCCGCCGCCCCGGTTGTGGGTCTGCTCGACGGCGATCGCCCGGGTGGGCACCGCCCAGTAGCCGTCCGGGCGGACCATGGCGGCGACCGCGTCCGGGTCGACGTCCGCGCCGACCGCCGGCCAGGTCCGCGAGGAGATGCCGCCGTACGCCGCGGCGGCCCCGATCTCGTACGTCACGATGTGCGCGTCGGCGTCGCAGAGCAGCTCGTTGCCCGGCGGCACCACCAGTTGCAGGGCGATCTGGTTGGCCATCGACCCGCTCGGGGCGAACAGCGCCGCCTCGTGCCCGAACAGCGCGGCGACCTCCGCCTCCAGCGCGTTGACGGTCGGGTCCTCGCCGTAGACGTCGTCGCCGACCTCGGCGGCGGCCATCGCCTCCCGCATCCCCGCGGTCGGCCGGGTGACGGTGTCGGAGCGCAGATCGACGGGTGAGTCAGCCACTGTCATCCCTTCGGCCGCCGACTGCGGGGCTCGCAAGCTCACTCCTCGCGTCAGCCACGGAGCATCTCCGCCACGAGGAAAGCCAGCTCCAGCGACTGCTGGGTGTTCAGTCGCGGGTCGCAGGCGGTCTCGTACCGGCCGGGCAGGTCGAGGTCCTCGATGCCCTGGGCGCCGCCGAGGCACTCGGTGACGTCCTCGCCGGTCAGCTCCACGTGCAGGCCGCCGGGGTGGGTCTCCAGGCCCCGGTGCACCTCGAAGTAGCCGAGCACCTCGTCGACGATGCGGTCGAAGTGCCGGGTCTTGTAGCCGTTGGACGACTCGTGCGTGTTGCCGTGCATCGGGTCGCACTGCCAGACCACCTTGGCGCCGGCGGCGGTCACCTTCGCCACGATCGGCGGCAGGGCGTCGCGGACCCGGTGGTTGCCCATCCGGCTGATCAGGGTGAGCCGGCCGGGGACGTTCTCCGGGTTGAGCTTCTCGCAGAGCTCGATCGCCTCGTCCGGGGTCGTCGTCGGGCCCAGCTTCACGCCGATCGGGTTGGCGATGCGGGAGATGAAGTCGATGTGCGCCCCGTCGATCTGCCGGGTGCGCTCGCCGATCCACAGGAAGTGCCCGGACAGGCCGTACGCCCGGCTGTCGGAGACCCGGGTCAGCGCCCGGTCGTACTCCAGGGCGAGGGCCTCGTGCGAGCAGTAGAGGGTGACGGTGCGCAGCGCCTCGTCGTCGGTCATCCCGCAGGCCCGGATGAAGGCCAGCGCCCGGTCGATCTCCCGGGCGATCGCCTCGTAGCGCTCGCCGGCCGGGGAGTTCTTGACGAAGCCCTTGTTCCAGTCGTGCACGGCGTGCAGGTCGGCCAGCCCGCCGGCCAGGTACGCCCGGAGCATGTTCATCGCGGCGGCCGAGTTCGCGTACGCCCGGATCATGCGCTGCGGGTCGGCGGCCCGTGCCTCCGGCGTCGCCTCCAGGGAGTTGATCATGTCGCCGCGGTAGGCGGGCAGGCCCCGCGCGTCGGTCGGCAGCGACCGGGGCTTGGTGTACTGCCCGGCGACCCGGGCCACCTTGACCACCGGCAGCGAGGCGCCGTAGGTGAGCACGATCGCCATCTGGAGCAGGGTGCGGGCGTTGGCCAGCAGGTGGCTCTCGGTGTTGTCGACGAAGGTCTCCGCGCAGTCGCCGCCCTGGAGCAGGAACGCCTTGCCCTCGCACACCAGCGCCAGCCGCTGCCGCAGCTGGTCGACCTCGTAGGGCGCCACCACCGAGGGCACGGTGTCGAGCACCTTGCACACCTCGGCGACGCCCGCAGGATCCGGCCAGGGCGGGGTCTGCGCGCGCGGCAGCTCCCGCCAGCGGTCGAGGCCGAGGGCCGCGTCCTCGGCGGAGTCGACGGTCGGACGGCTGGTCTGCAGCCCAGGGCTGCCCACCGCGGGATGGCTCAGCTGATGCCACTCATGGCGCATGACAGGAAGCGTACGGCGACCGGCCCGGCGACCGACCGGCGAGGGGGATGGTTCCGGCAGGTGAGAGCGGATTCACCCGGGCGCAGGTCAGGCGGTGGCGGCAGGGGCCGGGGTGTTGCCGCCCGGCGCCTCGGCCGCGATGCACCAGTCGGCGCCGTCGCGGGTGACCGTGAACAGCAGCGGCCGGGTGATCGTGCGGGAGCCGGCGGTGACCGAGATCGACGTGCTCACCTCCTGGCCCCGGGGACCGGGGCGGATGTCGGTGATCTCGGCCTTGGGCACCGTGAAGTGGTCGGCGAAGTCGCCGTTGGGGCCGGTCGCGGCGGCGTCGAAGCTCTCCTGGAGGGCGGCGCAGAGCTGGCTGCGCCCGGCCGCGACGTCCTTGGCGGTCATCGCGTCGAGGTAGGCCTGCACCCGCTCCCGCGACTTCGTGGTGGCCTCCTCGGCCGGGGCCCGCCCGGGCTTGGTCGCCGGGTCCTCCTCGCCGATGCCGCAGCCGAGCAGGGCGAGGGGCAGGGTCCCGAGCAGCGCGGCGCCCGCCGCCAGCCTCCCGCGCGTCGCGCGCATCGCCACCTCCGTCGCCGTGGACATCGAGCCCGTTGAGCGGCGAGTCTGTCACATCGACACATGTCCCCGGACGCCGCCGCGCCCGGACCCGGCGGTCGGCGCGCGACGTGTCCGGGCCCGGACGCCACCAGCGCCCGGCCGTGCCCGCCGGACGCGTCCCGCGTGGAGCGGGCACGGCCGACGGGGAGGGACCGGTGCGTGGTCCCTCCCCGCCGTGTGGGTGGTGCGTCGGCGCTCGGCTCAGCCGAGACCGCCCTTGATGGCGCCGATCAGCTCGCCGTTGCTGGTGTCACCGGAGAGCTCCCAGAAGAAGGCGCCACCGAGGCCCTGGTTCTTCGCGTACGTCATCTTGCCGTTGATCGTGGAGGGGGTGTCGTAGCTCCACCAGTTGCTGCCGCACTTGGCGTACGCCGTACCGGCGATCGTGCCGGTGGCCGGGCAGGTGTTCTTGAGAACCTTGTAGTCCTCGATGCCCTGCTCGTAGGTGCCCGGGGCGGGGCCGGTGGCGGTGCCGCCGGGCGCCGTCTGGGTCACCCCGGTCCAGCCCCGACCGTAGAAGCCGATGCCGAGCAGCAGCTTGTCGGACGGGATGCCCTTGCTCTTGAGCTTCTGGATCGCCGCGTCGGACCAGAAGCCCTGCTGCGGGATGCCGGCGTACGAGGTGAGCGGGGAGTGCGGGGCGGTGGGGCCCTGCGCGTTGAAGGCGCCGAAGTAGTCGTACGTCATCGGCATGATCCAGTTGAGGTGCGTCGCGGCGCCGGCGTAGTCGGTGGCGTCGATCTTGCCGCCGTTGCTGCCGTCCGCCGTGATCGCGGCGGTGACCAGCGCCGACGAGCCGAACTTCGAGCGCAGCGCGCTGACCACGTTCTTGAAGGCGTTCGGGCCGCTGCTGTCGCAGGTCAGGCCGCAGGCGTTCGGGTACTCCCAGTCGACGTCGATGCCGTCGAAGACGTCCGCCCAGCGCGGGTCCTCGACCAGGTTGTGGCAGCTCTCGGCGAACGCGGCCGGGTTCTGCGCGGCCTGGGTGAAGCCGCCGGACCAGGTCCAGCCGCCGAAGGACCAGATCACCTTCAGGTTCGGGTACATCTTCTTGAGCTTGCGCAGCTGGTTGAAGCTGCCGCGCAGCGGCTGGTCCCAGGTGTCGGCGACGCCGTCGACGCTGTCCGCCGCGGTGTAGGCCTTCTCGTAGTCGGCGTAGCTGTCACCGATGGTGCAGCGGCCACCGGTGGTGTTGCCGAAGGCGTACAGGATGTGGGTCAGCTTGGCGGCCGAGCCGCTGGTGTGGATGTTCTTCACGTGGTAGTTGCGGGCGTAGACGCCCCACTGCGCGAAGTAGCCGACGACCTTCTTGCCGCCCGGGCCCGGCGGCGGGGTGGTGGGCGGCGGAGTCGTGGGGGGGGGGGGGGGGGGGGGG
>NZ_JBPQTK010000051.1:0-38612 GCF_051386315.1 Micromonospora sp. URMC 107 | reverse complement strand
GGGGCGGGCGGGGGCGGCGGTAGGGTCGTGCCATGACCGCGCCCGACCGCCTCTCCCCCGGTGACCCCGCGCCGGAGTTCAGCCTCCCCACCGACACCGGCGAGACGCTCTCGCTGGCCGACCTGCGCGGCCGCAAGGTCGTCCTGTACGCCTACCCGGCGGCCATGACGCCCGGCTGCACCAAGCAGGCCTGCGACTTCCGCGACTCGCTCGCCTCGCTCCAGGCGGCCGGCTACGAGGTCGTCGGCATCTCGCCCGACAAGCCGGAGAAGCTGGCGAAGTTCCGCGAACGCGACGCCATCACCTTCCCGCTGGTCGCCGACACCGACAAATCCGTGCTGACCGCGTACGGCGCGTACGGCGAGAAGCAGTCGTACGGCAGGACGGTGACCGGCGTGATCCGCTCGACCTTCGTGATCGACGCCGAGGGCAGGATCGAGCGCGCGCTCTACAACGTCAAGGCCACCGGCCACGTCGCCAAGCTGCGCCGGGACCTCGGGCTGGACTGAGGTCGCCGCCGCACCGGGCCGAGCCCGTCGAGGCCCGGTCGCGCCGCGGCCGGGCACCCGACGGCCGGCCGCGTGGCCGGGCCCACCACCGATGCGGCGGAACACTCTAGACTCAGCGGGTCGGCGGGAGTGGCGTAACGGCAGCCGCGGTAGGTTTAGGTCCTATTGTCCGAAAGGACGTGGGGGTTCGAATCCCCCCTCCCGCACCGAGCACCCTGTCGCGCGCGTCACGATCACGGGTCCGCGCGGGGCCCGCGCGGTCAGGATTACCGGGTGAGCCTGCGCTTCGTCCTCGATCCCGAGCTGACCCCCGAGTTGCGGGAACGGATCGTCGCCCTCTGGGTCGACGTCACCAACGCCGGCGGCGCGGTCGGGTTCGTACCGCCGGTCAGCGCCGCCGACGTCCGACACACGGCGGACCCCACCTTCGCCGGCATCGCCGACGGCCCCGACCGCCTCCTCCTCGGGTACGCGGGCGAGCGGCTCGTCGCCGCGCTGATCTTCTGCGACAACCGGTTCGACCTGAAGGCGCACTGGTGCGTGCTGAAGCGGGTGATGGTCCACCCGGACACCCAGGGCCACGGGTACGGCGCCGCGCTGATGCGCGAGGCCGAGCGCCTCGGCCGCGGGATGGGCTGGGAGGCGCTGCACGTCACCGTGCGGGACGGGCTGGGGCTGGACCGGTTCTACCGGCGACTCGGCTACCGGGAGATCGGTCGGCTGCCCGGCGCGCTGCGGGTCGCCCCCGGCGACGACCGCGACGAGGTTCTCATGTGGCTGGCCCTCACCGCCCCGCCGGCGCCCGCGCGGGCCCGGGAACGTGGCGGGCGGCGGCGGCCGGGGGCACCTACGTCCGCCGTGTGAGCGGGAAGCCGGGGCGGACGACACCGGCTCACGAGGGGGAGCCGGTCACGAGCGGATCGCCCACCGCGATCCGGCCCGTCTCCTCGGGAACCAGGTGCAGTCCGAAGAGGAGCTTCCGATCGACCTTGCGGTGCCGGGCGAGGGTGCGCAGCGGTTCCTTCCCGCGTACCCCCGTCTCCTGGTCGGTGGTGGTGACCACGCAGCGGTCGCACGGCCCGGCGGCCCGGAAGCGGACGCCGCCGATGCGCAGCGGGCGACCGGCCCAGTCGTCCTCGGCCCAGGCCGGCGCGCCCTGCACCACCAGATTGGGACGGAACCGGGCCATCGGCACGGGCTCCTCGCCGGCCTCGGCGAGCCACCCGTTGAGCGCGTCGAGCGAGGCGACGGAGGCCAGCAGCAGCGGGTAGGCGTCGGCGAAGCTGACCCGGTCGCCGGTGTCGTGCTCCCGGTCCCCCACCGGGATGTGCCGGGTCGGTCGCGCGAGCCAGACCAGCCGGGCGGCACGGCCCAGCAACGTGCCGAGCCAGGCGTCGGCCGCCGGCCCGGCGGAGAGCGCGGGCACCGGCAGCTTCCTGTTGCGGAAGGTCCGCACCGCGACCGGATCACCGCCGACCGGCTCGGGCACGTCCAGGTCGTCGTGGCCCTCGGCGCGCAGCAGCAGGCCGCCGTCGTGCGGCGTGGCGTGCAGGGCGACCAGGCGCGTGGTCTCCCGCTGGGTGACGCCGACGCCGTCGGCGTCGAGGATCATCCAGCGCCGGTCGCCGGCCAGGCCCCACGGCTCGACGTCCGCGACGTCGTGGTCGCGCCGGTGACAACCCTTGACGGGGTACGTGTGGATGGCGCTCAACCGCATGGGATCACCCTGCCACGGCTCGCCTCCTACCGTTGCCCCCGCGTGCGCGCCCGGACCGCCTCCCGCGCGGACGTGGTCGCGGTGGGACGCCCCGCCCACCGCGAGGAGCCGAGGCTCACGCCCGCGGTCTCACCAGGCCACGCCGATGCCGTCGCCCGGGTACCAGTGGTTGGCGGGGGTCTCCCGGTAGGCGAGGAACCGCCGGTCGGTGCGCTCGGCGTGCTCGGCGAGGACGTTCGTGGCGGTGACGTTGTCGGTGAGCAGGATGGCGCCCGGGGCCAGCCGGCCCTCGACGGCCTCGAACTCGCGCCTCTCGTGGGCCCGGCTGTGGTCGCTGTCGTGCAGGAACAGGTCGACCGGCCGGTCCAGCGCGGCGATGGAGGCGATGGAGTCGCCGATGACCAGGTCGACCACCTCGGACCAGGGTGCCGTCCGGGCCAGGTAGCCGGCCTCGGGGTTGATGTCCAGCGAGGTGACCCGGCCGGGGTGCCCGTCGGCGGCGTTGCGCAGCAGCGCGGCGGCGAGCACGCAACTGCCGAGCCCCTTGTCGACGCCGGTCTCGACCACGTGCGACGGCTTCGTGGCGCGCACGATGGCGTACCAGCCGATGCGGCGGGCGTAGCGGACCTGCCGGTCGGCCAGGCCCCGGCGGGCGGCGCCGGCGGTGGCGGACTCGATGTGCCGGCGCAGCACGTCGTCCGACTCGATCTCGGCGAAGTACGCGCGGACCTGCTTCACGGGCACGTCGCAGACCACGCTGACGAACCAGGCGAGGTGGTGCCGGCTCAGCTTGGTCAGCTCGTACGTGTAGTTGTGGTGCTCCCGGGAGGTGACCAGCCAGCGGGCCGAGGTGCGCAGCACCTTCGCGTCGTGGCGGGCGACGCGGGCCAGGCGCTTGGGGAAGGCCGCGACGGGGGCGAGGGGGGTGCGGGCGATGGCCCGTCGAAGCTTCGTTGCGTCCACGGAAGGGTTCTACCAGCCGGAGGCGAACAGGTGTAGTGGAAAGCTCCGTCGGCCCGTACCGAGGTGGACGGTGTGCGACGAGATGGGACGGGTCGGCACGGATGGGGGCCGTCACCAGCCGGATGAGGGTACGCGCACACCCCAGCGGATAAGTAGCATCGCCGCCATGCCAGTTCCACAACAGTTCGTCGAGCCGAATCCGGTCGCCGACCAGACCGGGCGTCAGCCGGGGAAGCACGCGAAGCCTCGTCGCCGGTGGCGGCGCGTCGCCCTCATCAGTCTGCTGGTGGTGGCGCTGCTCGGCGGCGGCGGCATGATCGCCGGCGGGCTCTACCTGCGTTCGGTGGAGTCGGACATCGAACGCGTCGACGCCTTCGCGGACGTTCCCGAGGAGGGCCGTCCGCAGGCGGTGGCCAAGGGCGCGATGAACATCCTGATCCTGGGCAGCGACACCCGCGACCCGGAGAGCACGTCGGGCTCCCGCACGGACACGATCATCCTGGCCCACCTGCCGAAGGACCGGTCGAGCGCCCAGCTCATCTCGATCCCCCGGGACACCTGGGTCCCCGTGCCCCGGTCGAAGGACGGCAACGAGGGCGGCCGGGACGCGAAGATCAACGCCGCGTACGCGTGGGGTGGCGTGCCGTTGATGGTGCAGACCGTCGAGAAGTTCACGAGCGTGCGGATCGACCACGTCATGATGGTCGACTTCGCCGGCTTCAAGGAGATCATCGACGCCCTGGGCGGCATCGACATCAACGCGGAGAAGACCTTCACCTCGATCCACCCTCCGTTCCGCACCTTCCGGCAGGGAGTGCAGCGGATGGACGGTGAGACGGCGCTCGACTACTCGCGCCAGCGCAAGCAGTTCCCGGACGGGGACTTCGCCCGCATCCGGCACCAGCAGCAGGTCATCAAGGCGATCCTGGACCGCGCCGTGTCCGGGGGCATCGTCACGAATCCGGGGAAGCTGAACTCCTTCGTCAAGGCGACGTCGAACGCGGTGTCGGTGGACGAGAACATGTCCCTGTTGGGCATGGCGACCGACCTGCGCGGCCTGCGCGGCAACAACCTGCGCTTCATCACCAGCCCGACGAAGGGCACCGGTCGGGTCGGTAGCGAGAGCGTCGTGTTCGCGAACGCCGACAAGGCCAAGTCCTTCTACGACGCCGTCCGGCGCGACGCCGTGGCGGAGATCCTGAACGCCGGAAAGTAGGAGGTCGTACTGCCTTCCCGGCTCTGGTGAGGCGCGCGCACCGGTCGTATCCTTCGTTCGCCTCGAAGCTGCCGCGCGCCGCCGGGGCAGTCAACGGGGAAGGACCAACCATGTCCAGGCAACAGGCGATGGACCACGACGCCGGCACGCCGCACCGCGACGACGTGGCACGAGGCATGAGGGCGGGGGTACGCGGCGGAGCCGACGCCGGAGGCGGTGCCACCGGAGCGCTGCCCACCTCCGCGCCGCCGGCGGGCGGTCAGGCGAGCGACGGCGCGCCCCGCCCCGGCCTCGACGTGACGGCGGTGCTGCCGTACGCGAGTTCCCGCGCGTCCACGCGCACCCGGGGGCTGCGGGCCTGGATGATGACGGCGCCCGTCGACGTGGCCGCCCTGCTCGCGCCCCTGCTGATCAGCCTGCAGTACTGGCGCGGGACGCTGGCCATGGCCGGCCTGACGGTGGCCATCTTCGCGGCGGGCGGGCTCTACCGGGCCCGTCGCCACGTGAGCATCCTCGACGAGCTGCCGAGCCTCTGCGGGCGGCTGCTCGCGTCCGCGGCCGTGGTCACCATCGTCGCGGCGCTGCGGCACGACTCCGCGGAGTACGTGGGCGGGTTCGCACGCGGGGTGATCATCGCGGCCGGGCTGGTCCTCGTCGGGCGCGTCTTCTCGCGGGAGTTCGCCACCATCGCGCGCAAGCGTCGCTGGGTGGAGCACAACGCCATCATCATCGGCAGCGGACCGATCGCCGTGGAACTCGCCCGGCTGCTGCGCCGCTACCCCCAGTACGGGCTGCGCTTCGTCGGCTGCGTCGACTCCACCCACCCGCAGGTGCCGGCGGCGCTCCCCCTGATCGGCACCCTGGACCAGCTCGAACCGCTCGTCCGGATGGTCGAGTGCGACGTGCTCATCATCGCGGACCCGAGCTGCCCGGAGCTGACCCTGATGGAGGTCCTCCGCCAGCCGCGCAGCGCGAGCTGCGACCTGTGGGCCGTGCCACGGCTCTGGGGCTCCCGCTCGCACGGCGACCACATCGGCGCGATCCCGATCGTCAAGGTCGGCGACATCACCCTGTCCGGGCCCCGTTGGGCGCTCAAGCGCGCGTCGGACATCCTCTTCGCCACCACGGCGTTGCTGCTGCTGAGCCCCGTCCTCCTGCTCTGCGCCATCGCGACGCTCCTCGACGGCGGCCCCGGCATCTTCTTCTACCAGGAACGGATCGGCCGCCACGGCAAGCCGTTCCACATCATCAAGTTCCGCTCGATGCGTCCCGTCGACGAGCACGAGTCGCAGACGAACTGGTCGATCGCGCACGACCAGCGGGTCGGCCCGATCGGCCGCTTCATGCGCCGCACGTCGCTGGACGAGCTGCCGCAGCTCTGGAACATCCTGCGCGGCGACATGAGCGTGGTCGGGCCGCGCCCCGAGCGGCCGTACTTCGTCGAGAAGTTCTCCGCCGAGTACCCCAACTACGCCATGCGCCACCGGGTCGCGGTGGGGCTCACCGGGCTGGCGCAGGTCAGTGGCCTGCGCGGCGACACCCCGATCTCCGACCGGGCGCGGTTCGACAACTACTACATCGAGAACTGGTCGCTGTGGCTCGACGCTAAGGTGCTCATCCGGACGGTGTCCGAGGTCTTCCGTGGCGGTGGTCGCTGAGCCGTTGAGTGGGGCCGTCCGCCGACGGCCCGCCCGACCGAGGATGCCGTGGGCACCGTGGCCCCGGACCTCACCGTCTGCCGTTACCTGTGCGCGCTCGCCGTCAACCGCGCGCCGAGTGCTTGGAGAGTCGATTGCCGGACGTTTCGGTCGTGATCCCGACCACGGGCAGGCCCAGCATCGCGGAGGCGGTGCTGTCCGCGCGCGGGCAGCAGGGGGTGTCCGTACACATCGTCGTCGTCTGCGACCTGGCCGAGGTCCCCGCGTCCGTGCGGGAACTGCGGGGGCAGGTGGACGAGATCGTGTGCACCGGCGGGGGCCGGCGGGGCTCGCACGCGCGCAACCTCGGGGTCGCGCACGCCGCCCCCGGCAGCCACGTGGCGTTCCTGGACGACGACGACGCCTGGCTGCCGACGAAGCTGGCGACGCAGGTGCCGGTCGTCGACCGGCTGGCGGCCGAGGGTTGGCTGCCCGTCGTGTCGTCCCGGATCCTGCAACGCAAGGCCGGCGCCGCTCCCCTCCCGACCGCCGCCCCGGAGACGCTGATCGCCGACGGCATGCTGCCCGAGGACTACCTCTTCCGCCGCCGGCACCTCGGCGTCGGCCGGCAGTCGCTGCCCACCTCGACCCTCGTGACGACCCACGAACTGGCCACCCGGTGCCCGTGGGACGAGACGCTGCCCCGGCACCAGGACTGGGACTGGCTGGTGCGGGCGGCACGCCTGCCCCGCGCGAGGATCGTGCAGGTGGAGGAGGCCACCGCCGTCTACACCGTGGGCAGCCCCGGCTCCATCTCCGCCCGCGCGGACTGGCGCCAGTCGTGGGAGTGGGCCAAGCGGTGGGAAGGCGTGTGGTCCCCGGAGACCTTCTCCGACTTCATCGCCGCGCAGACCCTTCGCTACGCGCTGCAGGCCCGCGACGGGCAGGGCGTACGGGAGATGGTGCGCGCCATCCGCCGCAACTCGCCGCCGTCGGCCCGCAACGCGGTGCTGGCCGCGCTCGGCCTCGTGCCGCGGGCCACCCTGGAGCGCGTGGCGATGCGCAAGTCCCGCGTCGCCGCCGGTGCCCGCCCGAGCGACGGAGCCCGCTGATGCGTCTGCACTTCGTGCTGCCCCAGCTGGAGCCCTTCTACGGCATGGAGCGGGCCGCCGCGCTGCTCATGCAGGGCCTGCGGGCGCAGGGCGTGGAGGTCTCCGCCACCGTCATGTCGCGGGGGATCCCGGCCGGCCTCGGTGACCTGCCGATCGACACCCTCAACCTGGGGTCCCGGATCACCCGCCTGATGGAGGCGGTACCGCCGCTGCGTCGCCGGTTGCAGGGCCTGCCGGCCGACGTCGAGATCGTGGCCAGCGGCCTGTGGGGAACCGTGCCGGTGGGCGCGGCGCTCGCCGGGTCCGGCAGGAGCTTCGTGGCGTGGGAACACTCCCTGCTCCCGGAGCGGCTGCGCATCGACCGGAGGGTGCGGACCCTCGCCCGGGTGACCCGGGTCGGCGCGCTGCGGCCCCGGCTCGTCGTCGCCGTCTCGGAGGGCGTCGCGCGGACCGTGCGGCACCTCGCACCGGGGCAGCCCGTCGTCACCATCACCAACCCGATGCCGCTCACCCCGTTCGTCCCGCCCCGGGCCGTCGTCGACCCCCGCAGGATCCAACTGCTCACCACCGCGGCGTTCCGCCCGTACAAGAACCACTCCTGCGCGCTGTCCGCCCTCGCCCTCCTGCCGGCGGCCTACCACCTGACGCTGGCCGGCGACGGCGAGGAACGCGAACTGCTCGAGAACCAGGCGCGTGACCTGGGCCTGGCGGGCCGCGTGACGTTCCTGGGCCGGGTTCCCGGCGTCGGCGCTCTCCTCGCCGAGGCCGATCTGCTGGTGCACCCCTCGCGAGCCGAGACGTTCGGGTTCAGCCTGGTCGAGGCGGCCGAGGCCGGCCTGCCCGTCGCCACGCTGCCGGTGCCCGCGCTGGACGAGCTGATCCCGACACTGGTGCCGGGGACGCTGGCGGCGGCGCCCACCCCCGAGGCGCTGGCCGAGGCGGTGCGGCGGTTGACGCAGGACGAGCGTCCCACCCACGCCGACTTCGAGAAGGCCTGGCACGCCCGTTGCGCGGCCCTCGATCCCGCCGTGGTCAGCCGCCGGTGGGTGGAGGCGTTGCAGCGGTGACGCTCGCCCAGGGCACGGCCGGATCCGTGGCGGCCCCCGACGGCGTCCGGCCCCGATCGCACCGGCGCAGGTCCGCCCTGTCCGGCCGGGGCGACGGCTTCCTGCGCAAGTCCGGGAAGTTCTTCACCGGGACCCTGCTGCGCACCATCGCGCAGGGCGCGCTCTTCGTTCTCCTCGCGCGGGAGATGCCGATCGACACCTACGGGTTGTTCGTCGGCATCACCGCGCTCGTCGCCGTGGTGTCGCCGTTCGCCTCGGCCGGCGCGCCGAGCCTGATCTTCCAGAGCTACGCCGACTCGCCGTCCGACTGGCCCCGGCACCTCGCCCGGGGCCTGCTGCTCACCCTCGTCTTCGGGGCGGGCGCGACGGTCCTGGTGACCGCCGCGGGGGTCGCCATCTGGGGCGCCCAGGTGAGCGTGGTCGCGGTCGCCTGCCTCGCCTTCGCCGACCTGGTGGCGTGGCGGCTCGTCGAGGTCGTGGCCGCCTCGGTCCAGGCCCGGGGCCAGGTCTTCCTCGCCTCGGTCATCCCCGCCCTGCTGCACGTGTGCCGGCTGGCCGGGGCGCTGGCGCTGGGCCTCGCGGCTGCGGCACCGATGACCCTGTACGGCTGGGCGACCCTGTCGGCCGCCATCTCCGGCGTCGTCGGCGTGCTGGTGATCGGGTTCGGGCTGCGCGGCGCGGGCGGGTTCGGGTTCGACGTCCGCGGCGCGCTCGGGCAGGCCCGCACCGGGATGCTGTTCGCCGTCGGCCTGTCGGCCCAGACCGTCTACAACGACCTCGACAAGGTCATGCTGTCGCGGCTGAGCACCCCCGAGAGCGCCGCCATCTACGCGGCGGCGTACCGGGTGGTCGACTTCGCGTACACGCCGGGCCGTTCCATGGCGGCCGTCGCGTACCCCAAGTTCTTCGAGGCCGGCCGGAACGGGACCCGCGCCGCCTTCGCCCTCACCCGGCGGCTGCTGCCGCGCTACCTGATGTTCAGCGCGCCGGCCAGCCTGGCGCTCGTCGCGTTCGCGTGGACGATGCCGTACGTCTTCGGGGCCGAGTTCGCGGCGGCCGAGACGGCGTTGCAGGGGCTGAGCGCGCTGCTCGTGCTGAAGGCGCTGCACTACCTGGCGGCCGACACCCTCTCGGGCAGCCGGATGCAGGGCCGCCGTACGGTGTGTCAGATCGCGGTGGGGGTCGTCAACGCGGGGCTGAACGTCTGGCTCATCCCCGCCTACGGCTGGCAGGGTGCCGTCGTCTCCAGCCTGGTCTGCGACGCGCTCCTCTGCGTGCTGCTGTGGGGCTGCCTCGTCGCCGCCCTCCGCCGGCAGCCGCCGGGTGAGGCCGTGCCGGCGGCCGGCCCGACGTCCTCGAGAGAAAGGGCCTGAGTTGGTCGGCCTCTTCGGTGTCCTGCTGACGGTGAGTGGGGTCGCGGTGGCCGTCTGGCTGGTGCGCGCCCGGCGGCAGGTCACCGCGTCGTTCGGCGGCGGTGCCACGGCGGTCGCCCTCATCGGGTTCGCGGTGCTCACGAACGCGGCGCCCGTGCTCGCCGGCGACCGCAGTTCCGCGCTCATCGGGCTGCTGGTGCTGTGCCTGCTGGCCTGGCTGGTCGTGTCGGGCCGCCGCAGCCTGCGCGGCCCCACCGACGTCTGGCGCCGGATCAGCCTGCTGATGGCCGGCGCGCTGCTCGCCTGGTGTTTCGCCGTGGACGCCCTCAGTGGCGCCGGACTCTACGGCTCGAGACTCGCGGCGTACGGCGCGTCCGCGCTGCTGCTGCTCGCCGTGGCCCTGCTCTCGCATGGCACCGCCCTCACCAGCAGGGCGATGGCCTGGACGGGGCTGGCCGTCCTGTCGGTGATGACGATCCCGACCGTCTTCTCCGGGCAGTCGTGGCGGGCGTGCACCGCCGGGAAGCTGGAGAAGTGCTCGATGGCGGGCGCACTGTTCAAGAGCTTCTACGAGTCCGAGAACTACGTCGCCATGCTCGCGTCGTTCACGCTGGTCGCCAGCCTCTGCGCGATGCGGCGCCTGGCGGCGGTGGCGTCGACGTCCTTCTGCCTGCTGATCATCGTCGCCACGGGCTCGCGGACCAGCTACCTGGCCCTCGCCGCCGCCGGCCTCTGGCTGCTGGGCGGCCTCGTCCTCGAGCGGTGGCGGAGGTTCCCCCGGATCAGCTTCCCCCTCTGCGTCGCCCTGGTGGTGGCCGCCCTCGGGCTGGCCACCTACCTGACGTGGACCGCGTCGAAGACCACCCTGAGCAATCGCGGCAACATCTGGATGGCCGCCCGCGAGTACATCGCCGGCACGGAGGCGACCGGCGTCGGTGTCTCCAAGTGGTACTACCTGCGGGATGTCGGCGAGGCGCCCACCCACTTCTTCCACTCGGGGTACGTCCTGGTCATCTTCGCCGGTGGCCTGGTCGGGCTGACGCTGTGGGGCCTGTGGGCGGCGACCCTGCTGCACGGCGCCGTCACCGACGGCCGGGCCTTCTCCGCGAAGGCGCCCGTCGCGCTGCTGGTCGTCTACTCGTTCACCGAGGTCGTCTGGAACCCGCTCTCCGTCGACGGGCTGTCGTGGATCTTCGTCCTGCTCGTGCTGACGGCCTCGGCCTCCGCCACGGCGGACCCGGTGCCGGCCCGCGGGCCCGTGGACGCCGCCGACCGGCCGGGCGGACGGTGGTCCGCGCTGCGGAAGCTGACGCCGTGGCACGCGCAGGGTCGGGCCGGCGCGCACGCCCGTGGGTGAGCCCGCGGGCATGCGGGAGCAGGGCGCGGAGCGGAAACCAGGCGATGCGGAGAGCCGACCCGAGCTGATCAGGAGCCGCCCGCGGGAGGGGGGCCGGCGGCGATCGTCAGGTTGTGGAAGGCCAGCAGCCCCGAGCCCGTGGCGTTGACGATCCACGGCCCCGCCCCGGCGTGGCCCAGGTAGCTCACCCCCGAGACACCGTCCGCCGGGCCGGACAGGGTCAGCACCAGCCGGCCGCCGTCCCGGTACGCGACGCCGGTGACGGTGACGGTGCCCCCGTTGACGCGGAAGTCCGCCTGCGCCCCGGGCTGGACCGTGAGCGGGTCGTCGTCGCGCAGCTGGACGACCACCTCGGTGGGCTCGGCGTTGGCGAAGGCCGCCGAGCGCGGGTCGGGGGCGGCGACCCCGTCCCCCGGGCCGCCGTACAGGTCGTGGGCCAGCACGCGGAAGACCCGGTCGCCCAGCTCGCGGTAGCCCTCTTCCCAGGCGTAGTGGCAGCCCTCGTGGCCGGAGAGGCCGTTGGTGGACAGCACCGTCACGCCGAGGGTGTCGCGCATCCGCCGTTGGGCCTCCCGCAGCTGGCCGGTGCTGCTGTCACCGCAGGGCGAGGTGCGCACCTGGAAGACGTAGTACCGGCTGTCGCCGGGGATGTCGGTGCCGATCTCCCGCCGCCAGTCACCGAGCAGGGCGGTGAAGCCGGCCACGTGCCGGGCGGCGTCGTCGTCGTCCGACTCGCCCTGGTACCAGAGCACGGCCCTGACCCGCCCGATCACCCCGGCGGCCACCAGACGCTGCCGAAGGCGGCCGTAGTTGGTGGCGAGGTCGCCGGGAGCGGCGTCGTTGCGCTGGAAGAACGAGATGGGCTTGCCGTTCTCGGCGCCGTTGAGGACGGCCACCGGCACCTGGTAGGTGTCCGAGAGGCGGTGGGCCATCCGGATGCCCCACTGGCCGATTGAACCGGGCTGCCGGATCGCCTCGCTGACCGCGTAGTTCCACCCCCGGTCGGCCCCGGAGAGCGTACGGTCCGCCGTGGACGATCCGTAGCTGCGGACGAACGGTGACTCCTCGCCCGCGGACGATCCCCGGTACTTCGCGGAGACGGCGTTGGACTGGCCCTGGATGACGTAGACGTCGCCGGCCACGACCCCCTCCCAGAGGCCGACCCGGCGGCTCAGGCCGTCGCCCAGCACGTGCAGTTCGAAGCGGTACTCCCGCAGCGTCGCGAGGATGCGCCGGCGGAAGGTGAAGTCCGCGGCGCCGGTGACCGGCAGGGTGTCCTCCCACCCCTCGGCGCCGCTGGTGACCTTCAGGCGTACGGCCCTGACCCGGGTGTCGCGCACCTTGCCGGTGACGAGGACCGCCGCGCCGTTCTCGGCGTCCCTCGGGTACAGCTGCCGGTCACGGGGGTGCTGGTCGAGGGTGAGCACGGACGGCCGCGCGTACACCGTCAACCGGCGCTCGGTGAAGGCGGCCGCGTTGTCGGACAGCGTCCAGTCGGGGTGGCCGTTCGGGGCGGTGCCGATGCCGAGCGACAGCTTGTTCTTCTTCGAGGTGAACCCGTTGACCGCGAACACCGTCTGCGGGGCGACGGTGGAGGGGCGGGTGGGGGCGACCAGGTGCACCTGGAACGAGCCGTACCCGATGGCGCCCCGCAGGTCGTCGTCGGCGTCGAAGCGGCCGGCGGAGGCGCCGGGGATCTGGCCGGACGCCCCGACGTTGTACGAGTTGGGCCACATCTCCAGGTAGCCGGGAAGCCCCGTGCCGGTGGTCAGGCCCTCGACGTTGGACGCGATCTCCAGGTCGCTGACCCGCTGCCGCACGATCTGGCCGCCCCGGGTCGGCAGCCCGAGGCGGCGGGCGTCGGTGGTGAACGGCGCCATCGCGGTCCACACCCACTGCCGGCCGGCCGGGCCGGTCAGTTCCAGGCAGTAGCCGACCCGGTCGAAGCCGCCGGCCACCCCGGCGGTGCGGTCGAACGCGTACGCCGGGTCGCGGTTCGCCCAGTTGACGCGCTCGGGCAGGTCCATCGCCGCGACGGGGGTGAAGTCGGCCATGCCGGGGACGTTCGCGGCGCACGTCGTGCCGTCCACCGGCGCAGCCGTCGGCCGCGTCGCGTCGCCGCCGGACGCCGACCACGCCGCCTGCGGCGTGCCCGCCGGCGACGAGGGCCAGACGACCACCGTCAGCGCGGAGGCGAGCAGCCCGACCGTCCCCACGGCGATCCAGACCTTCCAGGGGACGGACCGGAGGCGCTGGAAGGGGGAGAGAGGATCGGGCACCCTCGGACCTCCACTGGTCGGGCGGTTCGTCGCGGCAAGGCTATGCGATGCGCGGCGACGGTTGGTCCGCGCCCGGGGACCCGCGACTGCGCCACGCCCCGGCGGCGCCCCTTTCGGACCCCGCCGGGAGGCGTGGCGGCCGGCGCGGGGCGGGACGTGGCGGGTCGTCGTTGTCTGCGATGATGCCCGCCATGGCCGCTACCACCACGACGCCCGCGGTGGGCACCCGGTCCGTCGGGATCGACACCCTCCGGATCATCGGCATCGCGGCCGTCGTCGTCGGCCATGTCTGGATCGACGACACCACCCGGGCGGTCATCTACACCTGGCACGTCCCGTTGTTCTTCATCCTCACCGGCTACTTCTGGACGCCCGGCCGACCGATGGGCGGCGAACTGCGCAAGCGGTGGCAGACCCTCGGCGTGCCGTACCTGGCCTGGTTGGTGCTCCTGCTCGGGATGCTCGCGGCCGCGGCGGCCGTGCGGGGCGGCGTGGCGTCGGAGACGTTCACCGGAGCGCTGTACGGCGGCACCGCCGCCGTACGGCCGTTCTCGGCGTTCTGGTTCGTCTCGGTGCTGTTGCTGATCGCGGTCGCGTACCGCTGGCTGGAGCGGTTCGGGACGGCCGTCACCTGGGGGGTGGCGCTGGTGGGGCTGCTGGCCGCCCACCTCGCTCCGGACGTGGTGACGGCCGGGCCGCTCGGCCTGTTCCTCGTCCCGGCCTGCCTGCTGTTCGTGCTCTGCGGTCGCCACCTGCGCGAGCTACGGCCGCGGTTGTCCGCCGGCATGGGCGGCGGCATGGTGTCGGCCGGGGCCGGTCTGGTGCTCCTCGGCGCGAGCGGCTCGCTGGACATCAAGGCCGGCGACTTCGGCAAGCCGGTGTTCGGTGTGCTGACCGCGACCCTGCTCAGCTGCGGCTTCATCCTGCTGGCCGAGGCCCTCGACGGGCGCCTGAGCGCGCCCGCGGCGCACGTCGTCGGCCGGCTCGCCGGGTGCGGCATCGCCGTCGTGCTGAGCCACGCGGCGGTGCTGTGGGTCCTGCGCACGGGGCCGGACGGCGGGTGGTTCGACCTGGCGGCCACCCTCGTGCTGCCCTGGGGGTTCGCACTGCTCGTGCTGGGGACGCGCCTCGGTCCCTACCTGACGGGCACGGGCGGACGCCGGCCGTAGGGGACAGCGACGCCGGCCGGCGGGCGTTTCGGATGCGCGCCGGGACCGGCCCTACGCCCGGCTCCCCCGCCGGCCGAACAACATCGCGAACAGCGCCACGAGCCCGATCACGAGCACGACGCCGGAGGCGACGAGCAGCGGCACCGCCCAGCCCGGCCGGTCCGGCGAGCCGCCCTCGCCGCCACCGCTGTCGACGGCCGCCTGACGGTACGCCTGGGCCAGCAGGTTGACCGGGGACTTCTCCGTCACCCCGTCGAAGCGGGAGATCGCGGTGGACTCGTCGCCGGCGAAGTACGCCTCCAGGCCGGAGCGGTAGAGCTGGTCGGGTTCACCGAGGCTGTTCTGCACCCCCGCCGCGCCGAGCAGGCCGGTCATCGTGGACACCGGCACGACCACGCGGTTGGCCTTGTCGGGCCGGAGGATGTCGTTGTCGAGCAGCCCGACCACGCGGCCCTGCGGGTCGATCGCGATCCCGCCCCGGGAGTAGAGGCCGACGTCCTCGCTGATGCGGTACGCGCCGACCGACGACTGGGCGTCCACCCCGGTCACCCGCACGGGCTTGGACAGCACCGTGTAGGTGGCGGACCGGAAGCTGGCGTCGTTGGTGCCGTAGCCCAGGATCAGCAGCGGGGTCTCCGGGCTGACGGTGGCGGCGGGGTTCAGCTCGGCGGCGGGCAGGTTCTGCTGGGCGAGCTTGACCAGCGCGAGGTTCCCCTCCTCGAGCGCGAGCGCCCGGACGACGGTGCCGGGGATCGCCGGGCTGTCCGTGACGTCCCCCTTGGCGGCGTTCAACTGCCCGAAGAGCTTGGCCTCGGGGGCCGTCGCGGCCTCCGTGCCGGTGAAGCGGGTCGTCCTCATCCTGGCCCGGGTGTAGGCGGGGACGTCCTTCGCGGCGAGCTCCTTCTCGCTGACGAGGACGTTGGCCAGGGCGGAGAGGGCGCCGGCGAGCACGATGTCCTCGGTCGGCTGCACGCACTGACCGTTGGTGAGGACGTGTCCGTCGTGGTTGACCACGAACCCGCTGCACCGCCGGCTGAACGTGACGGGCGCCTCCCGCAGCAGGGTGTCGTTCTCCTTGTTCCGGACGTAGCCGGTGAAGATGACCTCCACGAAGACCATGGCGGGCGCCGCCGTCGCCAGCGCCCGCTCCTCGGGGCTGTACAGGGCCGCCTGCGCCCAGGGCTTGAGGCCCGGGTTGACCGGGGTGGCGGTCGGGAAGGCGGTGGAGGTGGCCGTCGGCGTGGCCGTCGGCTCGCCCGGGCCGCCGGCCGTGACCGCCCAGGCGCCGACCCCGCCACCCAGGGCCGCCACCAGCAGCAGCGCGGCGACGGCGATCCAACGCCCCGTGCGGCGCGGTGGCGGGCCGGAGGACTGGATCCGGCGGACCGGTGCGGCGAACGGGTCGTTCGGCGGCGACTCGGCGGGCGGACGGGGCTGCACGACCGGCATCTGGACCGTCTCGCCGGCCACCGGCGCCGCCGGGGCCTCGGCCCCGGCGGGCGAGGCGGGCGCGGCCGAGACGGGGTACGGGGTCGCCGACGCCGGCTGGGCGGAGACCGGGCTGGTGTGCATCGCCCACGGCACGTGCGGCAGCCCGGACACCGGGTGCGGCACCCCGGAGACCGAGTGCGGGATTCCCGAGACCTGCTGGGGAGGGGCCGAGACGGGGGGCGTGGCGGCCGGCGCGGGCTCGTACTCGACGCCGAGCGCCCGGAAGAGCTTCTCGGCCCCCGGGCCCACCTCGGAGGAGTACGCCACCCAGGGCGAGGTGGCGGAGAAGTCCGCGTACGTGTAGGGCAGCGCGTTCGGCCCCTGCGCCTGCGCGAGGGAGTTGGCGATCCCCGCGAACGCCTCCCGCCACCCGGGGGCCGCGGCGACGGCGGCGTCGAGGACGGCCACGGTGACGAGGCGGCCCTGTCCGTCGATGGCAGCCCAGGCCTTTCCGACCGAAGATCCGCCCAACGTGTGGGTGAACCTGTAGGGGCCTTCCGGCTGCATGTGCACTCCTCCGCTCAACCGCCGTGGGGATAGTACCGAGGCAGGACCAGCTCTCCCCCTGCCGGTCGCTGGCCCGACACTCAGCGGAACGGGCGGCTCCGGGGAACCCGCGCGACGGCCGGTTGCTTTGTGAAAGTTTTCATGCATACAGTCACGGCATGAATGAGGGAACTGTCGTGGCGCCCACCGAGCGGGTGCTGGACCTGTTCCAGGGGGTCCGGCTCACCCCCACGCAGCGCCGCATCGCGCACTGCCTCGTACAGCACGCGCCGGCCGCGGCGTACCTGTCGGCGGCCGAGGTCGCCGAGCTGGCCGGGGTCAGCCAGCCGTCGGTCACCCGGTTCGCGGTCGCGCTCGGCCACGACGGCTACCCCGCGCTGCGCCGCCGGCTCCGCGAGCTGACCGCCGGCGCCCCCGGCGACGCCACCGCCGCCGGCAACGAGCTCCAGCAGGCGGTACGCGCCGAGATCGGCAACCTCGACCGCCTCGCCGGGCAGCTCGCCGACCGGGACCGGATCGCCGAGACCGGCAGGCTGCTGGCCGCCAGCCGCCCCCTGCCGGTGCTCGGCCTGCGCGCCGCCGCCCCGCTGGCCGCCTACTTCGCCTACTTCGCCGCCAAGGTGCACCCCGACGTGCGGGTGCTCGACGACGGCGGCAGCCTGCTCACCGACCGCCTCGAACAGGCCGCCGAGGCCGGGGCGGGCGCCCTGCTCGCCTTCGTCCTGCCCCGCTATCCCCGGGAGACCCTGGACGCGCTGCGCGAGGCCCGGGCCGCCGGCCTCACCGTGGTGGCCATCACCGACTCGCCGGTCAGCCCGGCCACCGAGCACGCCGACGTGGTGCTGCCCGCCGCGGTCGGCGCGCAACTCGTCTTCGACCTGCACACCGCGCCGATGACCCTGGCCATGGTCCTGCTCCAGGCCATCTGCGACGCCGCCCCGACCGACACCCAGCGTCGGCTGGAGGCCTTCGAGGCCTCCGCCGCCCGCCGACAGTTGTTCCTCGGATGACCCGGAGGAGAACCGAGATGACCCAGCCCGTCCGCGCCGCACGCGGCACCGAACGCACCGCCCGAGGGTGGCCCCAGGAGGCCGCGCTGCGGATGCTGATGAACAACCTCGACCCGGAGGTCGCCGAGCGCCCCGAGGACCTGGTGGTCTACGGCGGCACGGGGAAGGCGGCGCGGGACTGGCCGTCGTACCACGCGCTGGTCCGCACGCTGACCGACCTGCGCGACGACGAGACCATGCTGGTGCAGTCCGGCCGGCCGGTGGGCGTCATGCGCACCCACGAGTGGGCCCCCCGGGTGCTGCTGGCCAACTCCAACCTGGTGGGCGACTGGGCCACCTGGCCGGAGTTCCGCCGCCTCGAACAGCTCGGCCTGACCATGTACGGGCAGATGACCGCCGGCTCGTGGATCTACATCGGCACCCAGGGCATCCTCCAGGGCACCTACGAGACGTTCGCCGCCGTCGCCGCGAAGAGGTTCGACGGCACCCTCGCGGGGACGCTGACGCTGACCGCCGGCTGCGGCGGCATGGGCGGGGCGCAGCCCCTCGCGGTCACCATGAACGGCGGCGTCTGCCTGGTCGTCGACGTGGACCGCAGCCGGCTGGACCGGCGGGTGCACGACCGCTACCTCGACGAGGTCGCCGACTCCCTCGACGACGCCGTACGGCGGGTGCTGGCCGCGAAGCGGGACCGGCGGGCGCTGAGCGTCGGCGTGGTCGGCAACGCGGCCACGGTCTTCCCGGAGCTGCTGCGCCGGGGCGTCGACATCGACGTCGTCACCGACCAGACCAGCGCGCACGACCCGCTGTCGTACCTGCCGGAGGGGGTGGAGCTGGCCGACGCCCGGGACTACGCGACGGCGAAGCCGGTCGAGTTCACCGACCGGGCGCGGGCGTCGATGGCGAAGCACGTCGAGGCGATGGTCGGGTTCCTCGACGCCGGCGCGGAGGTCTTCGACTACGGCAACTCGATCCGGGGCGAGGCGAAGCTCGGCGGGTTCGAGCGGGCCTTCGACTTCCCCGGCTTCGTGCCCGCGTACATCCGGCCGTTGTTCTGCGAGGGCAAGGGCCCGTTCCGGTGGGCGGCGCTCTCCGGCGACCCGGCCGACATCGCCGCCACCGACCGGGCGATCCTGGACCTGTTCCCGGAGAACGAGTCGCTGGCCCGGTGGATCCGGATGGCCGGCGAGCGGGTCGCCTTCCAGGGCCTGCCGGCGCGGATCTGCTGGCTCGGCTACGGCGAGCGCGACAGGGCGGGGGTGCGGTTCAACGAGATGGTCGCCTCCGGCGAGCTCTCCGCGCCCGTGGTGATCGGCCGGGACCACCTGGACTGCGGCAGCGTGGCCAGCCCCTACCGGGAGACCGAGTCGATGGCCGACGGCTCCGACGCCGTGGCCGACTGGCCGCTGCTCAACGCGCTGGTCAACACCGCCAGCGGGGCGTCCTGGGTGTCGATCCACCACGGCGGCGGGGTCGGCATCGGCCGGTCCATCCACGCCGGGCAGGTCTGCGTGGCCGACGGCACCGCCCTGGCCGGGCAGAAGATCGAGCGGGTGCTCACCAACGACCCGGCGATGGGCGTCATCCGGCACGTCGACGCCGGCTACGACGCCGCCCGCGAGGTCGCGGAGGCCACTGGAGTGCGGGTGCCGATGGCGGAGGTGGGAAACCCGTGACGGACCTGGCCGGCCGGTTCCGGGCGCTGTGGGACGAGATCGCGCCTATCGGGCGGGACGAGGGCAGCGGCGGCTACCTGCGGTACGCGCTGACCGAGCCGGAACTGCGGCTGCGGGAGTGGTTCCGTGAGCAGGCCGACCGCCGGGGCATGCCGGTCACCGACGACGGCAACGGCAACCTGTTCGCCCGGTGGGGCGACCCGGCGGCCGGCGACGCGGTGCTGACGGGCAGCCACTTCGACTCGGTGCCGCACGGCGGGGCGTACGACGGGCCGCTCGGCATCGTCAGCGCGTTCCTCGCCGTCGACGAGCTGCGCGCGGCCGGTGTCGCGCCGGCCCGCCCCGTCGTGGTCGGCGCGTTCGTCGAGGAGGAGGGCGCGCGGTTCGGCGTACCGTGCCTGGGGTCGCGGCTGCTCGCCGGGGAGATCGCGGTGGAGCGCGCGGCCGGGCTGCGCGACGCCGCCGGAGTGAGCTTCGCCGAGGCGCTGGGCGGCCGGCCGGCGGGCGCCCGGCCCGAGCTGCTCGGCCGCTTCGCGGCCTTCGTCGAGCTGCACGTCGAGCAGGGCCGCGCGATGGTCGACGCCGGCGCGCCGGTCGGGGTGGCCAGCGCCATCTGGCCGCACGGCCGCTGGCGCTTCGAGTTCACCGGCGAGGGCAACCACGCCGGTACGACCCGGATGGCCGACCGCCGCGACCCCATGCTGACGTACGCCTTCACGGTGCTGGCGGCCAACAAGGAGGCGCGGCTGCGCGGCGCCCACGCCACCGTCGGCCGGGTGGCGGTGGAGCCGAACGCCACCAACGCGATCCCGTCGAAGGTGACCGGCTGGCTGGACGCCCGGGCCGCCGAGCCGGAGACCCTGGACGGGCTGGTCGACGCGGTGCGCGCGAAGGCCGCCGAACGGGCCCGCCGCGACGGTACGGAGGTGGCGCTGACCGAGGAGTCGGCCACCCCGCTGGTCGCCTTCGACGGCGGCCTGGCGGGCCGGCTCGCGACCCTGCTCGACGCCCCGGTGCTGCCCACCGGGGCCGGGCACGACGCCGGGGTGCTCGCCGCGCACGTGCCCACCGCGATGCTCTTCGTCCGCAACCCGACCGGGGTCTCGCACTCCCCCGCCGAGTCGGCGACCGACGCCGACTGCGCCGCCGGGGTCACCGCCCTGGCCCGGGTGCTGGAGGAACTGACATGCCGCTGACCGGCCGGCCGTCCGCTCGCACGTCTGCCTCGGTCGCCGGACGCGGCCCCGGCCCGACCCGTCCGGCGGGCCCTGTCGAGCTACTCACGCCGATGGGGCAGCCGTCCCATCCGGCCCACCCCGCAAGCGCTGTCGAACTGCCCGCACAAACGGGGCGGCGACCGGGACGGGTTGCTTCGTTGGGCACGGTGGCGCCGCCGACGGGGCGGGGCCACCGTGGCGCGCGGCGCTCGCCAGGGCAGTCGGCTTCGCTGGTCCCATGCACGGGGCAGCTCGACAGGGGGCGAACGAGATGACCGCGACCCGCTGGCTGGCCGAGTACGCCTGGCTGCCCGACCACGTCGAACCGACCGCCGACGTGCTGATCGAGACGGCCGACGGCCGGATCACGGGGGTGACCCCGCTGACGGCCGGGGGCAGGCCAGCCGCTGGCGTCGAGGTGCTCGCCGACGCCGTCCGGCTGCCCGGGCTGACCCTGCCCGGGCTCGCCAACGCCCACTCGCACGCGTTCCACCGGGCGCTGCGCGGGCGCACCCACGGCGGGCGCGGCGACTTCTGGACCTGGCGCGACCGGATGTACGCGGTGGCGCAGCGGCTCGACCCGGACTCGTACCTGGCCCTGGCCCGCGCCGTCTACGCCGAGATGGCGCTGGCCGGGATCACCTGCGTCGGCGAGTTCCACTACCTGCACCACGACCCGGACGGCACCCCGTACGCCGACCCGAACGCGATGGGCGCGGCACTGGTCGAGGCCGCCGCGCACGCCGGGATCCGGATCACCCTGTTGGACACCTGCTACCTGACCGCCACCGTCGACGGGGAGCCGCTCGCCGGACCGCAGCGGCGCTTCGGCGACGGCGACGCGCTGCGCTGGGCGGAACGGGCCGACGCGTTCCGGCCCGCCGGCGACCACGCCCGGGTCGGCGCGGCGATCCACTCGGTGCGCGCGGTGCCGGCGGGGCAGCTCGCCACCGTGGCCGGCTGGGCGGACCGGCGGGGCGCGCCCCTGCACGTGCACCTCTCCGAGCAGCCCGCCGAGAACGACGCCTGCCGGGCCACGCACGGCTGCACCCCGGCCCGGCTGCTCGCCGACCGGGGGGCGCTCGGCCCGAACACCACGGCCGTGCACGCCACCCACCTGACCGGCGGCGACCTCACCCTGCTCGGGGACGCCGGCACGGGCGTCTGCCTCTGCCCGACCACCGAGCGGGACCTGGCCGACGGGATCGGCCCGGCCCGGCGGATGGCCGACGTCGGCCTGCCGCTCAGCCTGGGCAGCGACAGCCACGCCGTGATCGACCTCTTCGAGGAGGCCCGCGCGGTGGAACTGGACGAGCGGCTGCGCACCCGCCGACGCGGCCACTTCAGCCCCGCCGAGCTGCGCGACGCGGCCACCGTGGGCGGCCACGCCGCGCTGGGCTGGCGCGACGCCGGGCGGATCGCCGTCGGGGCGCGGGCCGACCTGGTGACCGTACGGCTGGACAGCCCGCGCACGGCCGGCGTACCGCCGGTGGGGGTGTGGTTCGCGGCCGGCGCGCCCGACGTCACGCACGTCGTGGTGGACGGCCGGCCGGTGGTGCGCGACGGCCGGCACCTGACGGTCGACGTGCCGGCCGAGCTGGCCGTGGCGATCGGGGAGGTGACCTCGTGAGCAGTCTGCTGGTCGACGACATCGGCGAGCTGGTGACCAACGACGGCGGCGGCGAGGGCGGGCCGCTGGGCATCCGGCGCGACGCCGCCCTCCTGGTCGAGGAGGGGCGGGTGGCCTGGATCGGGCCGGCCCGCGACGCGCCGCCCGCCGACCGGCGCCTGGACGCCGGGGGCGCCGCCGTGCTCCCCGGCTTCGTGGACAGCCACGCCCACCTGGTCTTCGCCGGGGACCGGGCCGCCGAGTTCGCCGCCCGGATGGCCGGGCAGCCGTACACCGGCGGCGGCATCCGGACCACGGTCGGCGCGACCCGGGCGGCCACCGACGACGAGCTGCGGGCCACCGTGCGTCGGCTGCGCGGCGAGGCGCTGCGGCAGGGCACCACCACCATGGAGATCAAGAGCGGGTACGGCCTCACCGTCGCCGACGAGGCCCGCTCGCTGGCGATCGCCGCCGAGGTCAGCGACGAGACCACCTTCCTCGGCGCCCACGTGGTCCCCGCCGAGTACGCCGACCGCCCCGACGACTACGTGGGGCTGGTCTGCGGGCCGATGCTGGCCGCCGCCGCGCCGCACGCGCGCTGGATCGACGTCTTCTGCGAGCGGGGCGCGTTCGACGTCGACCACGCCCGCGCCATCCTCGCCTGCGGCCAGGCCGTCGGGCTGGGCGTGCGGCTGCACGCCAACCAGCTCGGCCCGGGGCCGGGCGTCCAGCTCGGCGTCGAGCTGGGCGCGGCGAGCGTCGACCACTGCACCCACCTGACCGACGCCGACGTCGACGCGCTGGCCTCGACCCGCGTCGACGGCGGGCACACCACCACCGTGGCGACCCTGCTGCCCGGCGCCGAGTTCTCCACCCGCTCGCCCTACCCGGACGCCCGCCGGCTGCTCGACGCCGGCGTCACCGTGGCGCTGGCGACCGACTGCAACCCCGGTTCGTCGTACACCTCGTCGATGCCGTTCTGCGTCGCGCTCGCCGTACGCGAGATGCGGATGACCCCGGCGGAGGCGGTCTGGGCCGCGACCGCCGGCGGCGCGCGGGCGCTGCGCCGCGACGACGTCGGGGTCATCCGGCCCGGGGCCCGGGCCGACCTGATGGTCCTCGACGCCCCGTCCCACCTGCACCTGGCCTACCGGCCGGGTGTGCCACTGATCCGCCAGGTCCTGCGCAACGGAGTCCCTCAATGACCGTGACCATTCTGCCCACCGGGGTCTCCCCCGCCGACGTGCTCGCCGTGGCGCGCGGCACCGCCAAGGTCGTCCTCGACCCGGCCACCGTGGACGCCATGACCGTCAGCCGGTCCATCGTCGACGGCATCGAAGCCGCCGGCCGGCCGGTCTACGGCGTCTCCACCGGCTTCGGCGCGCTGGCGAACACCTTCGTCGCGCCCGAGCGGCGGGCCGAGCTCCAGCACGCGCTGATCCGCTCGCACGCCGCCGGGGTGGGCGCGCCGATGCCGCGCGAGGTGGTCCGGGCCATGATGCTGCTGCGGGTCCGCTCGCTGGCGCTCGGCCGCTCCGGGGTCCGGCCCCTGGTCGCCGAGGCGCTGGTCGACCTGCTCAACCACGACGTGACGCCGTGGGTGCCGGAGCACGGCTCGCTGGGCGCCTCCGGCGACCTGGCGCCGCTGGCGCACTGCGCGCTGGTGCTGCTCGGCGAGGGCTGGGTGCTCGGCCCGGCCGGCGAGCGGCTGCCCGCGGCCGACGCGCTGCGCCGGGCCGGGCTGACGCCGGTCGAGCTGGCCGCCAAGGAGGGGCTGGCGCTGATCAACGGCACCGACGGCATGCTCGGCATGCTGCTGCTGGCGATCCACGACGCCGCGCACCTGTTCACGATGGCCGACGTCACCGCCGCCCTCGCCATCGAGGCGATGCTCGGCTCGGAGCGGCCGTTCCTGCCGGAGCTGCACGCCATCCGGCCGCACCCGGGGCAGTCGGCCTCGGCGGCGAACATCCACCGGCTGCTCCAGGACTCCCGGGTGATGGACTCGCACCGCGACGACCTCGCGCACGCGGTGCAGGACGCGTACTCGATGCGGTGCGCGCCGCAGGTCGCCGGGGCGGCCCGGGACACGCTCGACTTCGTCCGCACGGTGGCCGGCCGGGAGCTGGTCTCGGTGGTGGACAACCCGGTGGTGCTGCCCGACGGCCGCGTCGAGTCGACCGGGAACTTCCACGGCGCGCCGCTCGGTTTCGCCGCGGACTTCCTGGCCATCGCCGCCGCCGAGGTCGGCGCGATCGCCGAGCGCCGGGTCGACCGGCTGCTCGACGTCACCCGGTCCCGGGAGCTGCCGGCGTTCCTCTCCCCCGACGCCGGGGTCAACTCCGGGCTGATGATCGCCCAGTACACGGCGGCCGGGATCGTCGCGGAGAACCGCCGGCTCGCCGCGCCCGCGTCGGTGGACTCGCTGCCCACCAGCGGGATGCAGGAGGACCACGTCTCGATGGGCTGGGCGGCGGCCAAGAAGCTGCGCGCCGTGCTGGACAACCTGACCAGCATCCTCGCCGTCGAGCTGCTCGCCGGGGTACGCGGGCTCCAGCTGCGCGCCCCGCTCGACCCGTCCCCGGCCGGCCGGGCGGCCGTCGCGGCGCTCGGCGGGGTCGCCGGGGAACCCGGGCCGGACGTCTTCCTGGCCCCGCTGATGGAGGCCGCCCGGGCCGTGCTGGCCGGGCCCGACCTGCGCGCCGCCATCGAGCGCGAGATCGGCCCCCTCGGCTGACGGCCACCCCGGGCCACCGTTGCGGCGCGGTGGCCCGGGATGCCGCGCGGGCGGCCGAATCGCGTCGCCCGCGGCGGTCTCAGCCCGCCAGCACCGCCACGCCGACCAGCACGGGCACGGCGGCCACCGTCGACAGCAGGACCGAGTCGCGCGCCAGGACCGTGCCCCGGCCGTAGCGGATGGCGTACACGAAGACGTTCTGCGCCGTCGGCAGGGCGGCGGTGACCGTGCAGGCCAGCACGAGGCCGGCCGGCAGCCCCATCGCGAAGCGCGCGACGAGGTAGGCGACGGCGGGCTGGACCACCGTCTTGAGGACGACCGCGAGCCGGACGTCCCGTCCGGTGTCGCCGGAGCCGGGCCGCGGCGCGCCGTGCAGGGAGACGCCGTACGCGATCAGCGTGGCGGGGACCGCCATCGCCGCGACCAGTGCGATCGGCCGCAGGACCGGCTCCGGCGGCAGCCAGCCGGTCAGGCTGGCCGCGACGCCCAACGCGCACGCGATGGTGACCGGGTTGGTGAGCGGCTGGAGCAGCACCGTGCCGAGCGACGGTCTCCTGCGCGCCGTGGCCGCCTCCAGGAAGGCGAACGCGACCGGCGTCATGACGACCAGCTGGAACATCAGGACGGGCGCGACGAACGAGGCGTCCCCGAGGACGTAGACCGCGACCGGGATGCCGATGTTCGCCGCGTTGACGTACGACGAGGCCAGGGCGCCGATCGTCGCCTCCGCGACGGAGCGGCGCCAGCAGAGGCTCGCAACGGCGACGAACACCGACGCCACGGCGGTGGTGCTGACCACCGTCACGACGAGGGAGGACGAGACGACCGCGGGCACGTCGGCCCGCGACACCGTCTCGAACAGCAGCGCCGGGGTCGCCACGAAGAACGCGACGCGGGAGAGGACCGTGGCGGCCTCCGGCCCCAGCACCCCGCCGCGGCCGAGCGCGTAGCCGGCGGCGATGACGGTGACGATGACGGCGAAGCCCGTCAGCACCCCTCCCACCGGGGCGGGACCGTCAGCTCGCGGGCGGCAGCACCTTGGCGACGAGCTTGGCCAGCTCCCGCAGCGCCTTGCCCCGGTGGCTGACCGCGTCCTTCTCCTGCGGCGTCAGCTCGGCGTTGGTGCGGTCCTGCCCGTCGCCGAGGAAGATCGGGTCGTAGCCGAACCCGCCGTCGCCGCGCGGCACCCGGAGCAGGCGGCCGGTCTGCCTGCCGTCGACCAGGTGCTCCTTGCCGCCGGGCAGCACCAGGGCCACCGTGCAGACGAACGACGCGCCCCGGTGCTCGTCGGGGAGGTCCGCGATCTGGTCCAGCACCAGCCGCAGGTTGGCCTGGTCGTTGCCGTGCCGGCCGGCCCAGCGGGCGCTGAACACCCCCGGCATGCCGTTGAGCGCCTCGACGGCGAGCCCGGAGTCGTCGGCGATCGTCGGCAGGCCGGTGCGCCGGCAGCCCTCCCGCGCCTTGATCAGCGCGTTCTCGCCGAAGGTCAGGCCGCTCTCGGGCAGCTCCGGGTATTCCTCGACGTCGTCCAGCCCGATCAGGGCGACGCGGTGCGCGCCGAGCGCGCCGTCGAGGATCCGCTGGAGCTCGACGAGCTTCTTGCGGTTACGGGTGGCGAGCAGCACCTTGTTCATCAGAATCCACCTTTGTTCGCGACTGCGGGGCTCGCAGGCTCACTCCTCGCACTCACGGGAGGGAGAGCGCCTTCCGCTGGGCTTCGGCCAGTTCCACGCAGCCGGCGACGGCCAGGTCGAGCAGGGCGTCGAGCTGCTCGCGGGCGAACACGCCCGCCTCCCCGGTGCCCTGCACCTCGACGAACTCGCCGGCGCCGGTGCACACCACGTTCATGTCGACCTCGGCGGCCACGTCCTCGGTGTAGTCGAGGTCCAGCCGCGGCTCGCCGTCGATGATCCCGACGCTGATCGCGGCGACGGAGCGGTGCATCACCTTCTCCGGCTTGCCGACCAGCGACTTGCGCCCGGCCAGCCAGGTCACCGCGTCGTGCAGCGCCACGTACGCGCCGGTGATCGCGGCGGTGCGGGTGCCGCCGTCGGCCTGGAGCACGTCACAGTCGAGCACGATCGAGTTCTCGCCGAGGGCCTTCAGGTCGATGGACGCCCGCAGGCTCCGGCCGATCAGCCGGGAGATCTCGTGCGTACGGCCGCCGACGCGGCCCTTCACGCTCTCCCGGTCGGAGCGGGTGTTGGTGGCCCGCGGCAGCATCGCGTACTCGGCGGTGACCCAGCCGAGCCCGGAGCCCTTGCGCCAGCGGGGCACGCCCTCGGTCACGCTGGCGGTGCAGAGCACCCGGGTGCCGCCGAACTCCACGAGCACCGAGCCCTCGGGATGAGTGCTCCAGCCCCTGGTCAACGTCACAGGTCGGAGTTCGTCGGGTCGCCGCCCGTCAGGTCGTGCCATCCCTGCACCCTATGCGGTGCCGCGATCGGTTCGCCCCGGGGTGCCCCGCCCCGGGCGCCGGCCGGTCAGATCTCGTAGCTGGCGCCGGGCCGGACCACCTCGAGCGGCCCGTCGTAGGCGGCGCCGGCCGACTCCACGGTGTGCGCCTCGCTGCCCCAGGCTGCCACCAGGTGGGTGAGCAGCAGCCGGCCCACCCCCGCCTTGGTCGCCGCCTCGCCGGCCTCCCGGCCGGTCAGGTGCAGGTCCGGCGGGTTCTCCACGCCGTCGAGATAGCTCGCCTCGCAGAGGAACGTGTCGGCGTCCTGGGCCAGCCGCAGCAGCGCGTCGCAGGGCGCGGTGTCCGAGGAGTAGCAGAGCACCCGGCCGTCGTGCTCCAGCCGGACGCCGTACGTCTCGACGGGATGGTTCACCCGGTCGACGGTGACCGCGAAGGGGCCGATCGGGAAGGTGCCGGGTTCGAGGGCGTAGAACTGGTAGACGTCCTCGACCGTGCTGTCCTCCTGCCCGTACGCGGCGGCCAGCCGGTCCGGCGCGCCGGAGGGCGCGTAGACCGGCAGCGACGGGTAGGGCCCGTCGGGGGCGTAGCGGCGCACCACCACGTACGAGGCGGCGTCGAGGATGTGGTCGCAGTGCAGGTGGGTCAGGATGATGGCGTCCGGGGCGTGCAGCCCCGCGTAGCGCTGGAGGTTGGACAGCGACCCGGAGCCGAAGTCGACCAGCAGCCGGAAGCCGTCCGCCTCGACGAGGTAGGCCGAGCAGGGGGACTCGGGACCGGGGAAACTGCCCGCGCAGCCCAGGACGGTCAGTCGCATCGAGTTGTCTCACTATCACGATGCGTAGTTTCCGCGCCGACGGTCCCGCTGTGGATGATCTCTACCGACGCGTACGCCACGCAGGGCAGCCTACGCGCGCCCGCGCGGCGACAAGAGTCATCCACTGGAAGTTGTCATCAACGTGACACCCGCCCGGGCCCCGCCGCGCCGCCCACCCGGCGACCGTGACGAGACGGCGTCCGCCGGTAGCGCTGGGTGAACGGATCGGCCGCGACCGGAGGGCGGTGACGCGCGGCCGGGCCACCGACGCGGGTCGGTGGCCCGGCCGCTCGGCGTCACGCCCAGAGCTGGCCCTCCAGGGCTTCCTCCGCGTCGGCGAGGGTGCCGCCGTAGGCCCCGGTGGAGAGGTACTTCCAGCCGCCGTCGGCGACCACGAAGGCCACGTCGGCCCGCTGGCCGGCGCGGACCGCCTCGTGCGCCACCGCCAGGGCGGCGTGCAGGATCGCGCCCGTGGAGAACCCGGCGAAGATGCCCTCCACCTCGACGAGCTGCCGGGTCCGCAGCACCGCGTCCCGGGTGCCGACGGAGAAGCGCCGGGACAGCACCGACGCGTCGTAGAGCTCGGGGACGTACCCCTCGTCGATGTTGCGCAGCCCGTAGACCAGCTCGCCGTAGCGCGGCTCGGCCGCGACGACCTGGATGCCGTCGACCTTCTCCCGCAGGTAGCGCCCGGTGCCCATCAGCGTCCCGGTGGTGCCGAGACCCGCCACGAAGTGCGTGATCGTGGGCAGGTCGTGCAGCAGCTCCGGGCCGGTGGTCTCGTAGTGCGCCCGGGCGTTCGCCTCGTTGCCGTACTGGAAGAGCATGACCCAGTCGGGGTGCTCGGCCGAGATCTGCTTGGCGGTGGCCACCGCCTGGTTGGAGCCGCCCGCCGCCGGCGAGAAGATGATCTCCGCGCCGTACATCCGGAGCAGCTGCACCCGCTCGGTCGAGACGTTCTCCGGCATCACGCAGACCAGCCGGTAGCCGCGCAGTTTGGCCACCATGGCCAGCGAGATGCCGGTGTTGCCGCTGGTCGGCTCGAGGATGGTGTCGCCCGGTCGGAGCCGGCCGGACTCCTCGGCCGCCCGGACCATGAACAGGGCCGCCCGGTCCTTGATGCTGCCGGTCGGGTTCCGGTCCTCCAGCTTCGCCCAGAGCCGCACCGACGGCGACCCGTCCGGCACCGTCGGGGAGAGCCGGGGCAGCCCCACCAGGGGCGTCCCCCCGCAGGCGTCGAGGAGGCTGTCGTACCGCGCCATGGCGACCGCCGCCGTCAGCGGACGGCGGCGGCCGGCCGCGCGGCGACGGCGGCGCCGTGCTGGGCGATCGCGGCGGCCGCGGCGAAGCCGAACGCGCCACCGGCGACGGCCGGCAGGATGGTCACGCTGTCGCCGTCGTTGAGCTTGGCGTCCAGCGCGCCGAGGAAGCGGACGTCCTCGTCGTTGACGTAGACGTTGACGAAGCGGTGCAGCGCGCCGGCGTCGGTGACCAGCCGGGCCCTCAGGCCGGCGTGCCGGGAGTCCAGGTCGGCGAGCAGGTCGCCCAGCGTGTCGCCGGCGCCCTCGACGACCTTCGCGCCGCCGGTGTAGCTGCGCAGGATGGTGGGGATGCGAACCTCGATGGCCATGATGTCGTGCTCCTCGATGATGGTCGGGCGTGCCGGAAGGTGACGGGACGTGGACGGGTGTGGCGGCGCTGGATCAGCGGCCGGAACACTCGTAGTCGACCGTCGCCGGGCTCTGCCCGAACATGTAGGACTGCACGGCGTGCGGGTCCACCCCCGCGTCCACGATCCGGACCGGCTCCTCGGTCACCACGCCGTCGACGATCCGGAAGGAGCGGATCTCCTCCGTGCCGGGGTCGCGGGTGGAGACCAGCAGGTAGTGCGCGCCGGGCTCCCCGGCGAAGGAGATGTCCGTGCGGGACGGGTAGGCCTCCGTGGCGGTGTGCGAGTGGTAGATGACGACGGGCTCCTCGTCCCGGTCGTCCATCTCACGCCACACCCGCAACTGCTCCATCGAGTCGAACTCGTAGAACGTCATGGAACGGGCCGCGTTGTCCATCGGGATGTGCCGGGTGGGGGTGTCGCTGCCGGCGGGGCCGGCGACCACGCCGCACGCCTCGTCGGGGTGGTCCCGACGGGCGTGGGCGACGATCGCGTCGACGATCGACCGGTCGATGCTCAGCACGTGCTCCAGCCTAACGCGTACCTGCCGCGACCTTAAGGTGTCGGCGGTCACGCCTAGTCGATCAAGGCGTTGAGCAGGGATTCCTGGAGATAGCCGAGGTACGCGTAGACCGACAGTTGGAACACCCGGCTGGAGGTCGGATCCTCGGCGACCGCGTCGTCGAGCTCCTCGCCGAGGTCGGTGCCGTCCTTGATCTCCAGCCGGACGCCCATCGCCAGCCGGGCGTCGTTGAGCGCCCGCAGCCACGCCTCGGCCGCCTCCGCGTCGAGACGCACCTCGCCGCCGGCCTCGTCGGGCAGCGAGGCGAGGATCGCGCCGGCCTGGTCGATCTTGGCGGTCTTGAGGTCGCCCTCGGTGTAGCGGCGGAACTCGGCCGTGCCGGACGGGTCCTCCGGGTAGACCTCGGGGAAGAGCCGGCCCACCACCGGGTCGGTGTGGTCGAAGCCGTCGGTGAGCAGCCCGACCACCTCGGAGGCCACCTTCCGCAGCACCCGCACCTCGTCGACGGCGAAGGTGGCGACGTAGCGGTCGCCCTGGCGACGGAACATGCTCACGACCGGTCCACCGTCGCCCACAGCCCGTACGCGTGCAACTGCGACGCGTCGTGCTCCATCCGTTCCCGGGCGCCGCTGGAGACCACGGCGCGGCCCTTGTGGTGCACGTCGAGCATGAGCTGTTCCGCCTTCTCCCGGCTGTAGCCGAAGAGCTTCTGAAAGACCCAGGTCACGTACGTCATGAGGTTGACCGGGTCGTCCCACACGATCGTGACCCACGGTCGGTCGGACGCCGGCACCTCGTCGGTGTCCGGCGTCTCGACAGGTGCAACCTGTGGAGCGGCCATGCCCCCCATCGTGCCACCGGATTCGGCGAACCGAGGAACCGGAACGCCGGCCCGGCGCGGATCGCCGCGTCCGGGCTGGTCAGGGGCGTCCGCGGCACCGAGCGACCGCGGCGCGGGGCCGACGCCGCGAGCGGCCCGACCGCCCTCAGGCGAGCAGGATGCCGTGGTCGACAGCATCGGAGAGCACCCCGTCCAGCGAGAGGCGGACCACCTCGAACCGCCGGGACACCTCCCGGGACAGCTCCAGTTCGACCTCGCGCAGCGCGCGCTGCGCCCAGGCCCGGGCGGCGTTGGGGTCGTGGTTGCCGGGGCTGCGCCAGTGCTGCCAGCAGCCGCCCGAGAGGGCCACGGCCACCGGCGGGAGCACCTCCACGCGCTCGACGCCCGGGTAGCTCGCCAGCGCGTCGGTCGCGCCGGTGCCGGTCAGCCCCGCCACGCCGCCGGTGCTGGTGACCAGCAGCACGCGGTCCAGTTCGTGCTCGCCCCGGTGGTCCGTCAGGCCCCAGCGCACCGGGGCGTGGAGGCGCCGGCGGACGCCCACCGGCAGCGGCGTGCCGAAGACCCGGCCGGCGGCCTCCTCGAAGAGCCCGCGCACCGCCTCGTCGCACTGCGCGGTGGCCAGCAGCGACAGCGCCTCCATCTCCCGGTCGAGCAGCTGCGGCAGGCCGGCGCAGCCGACCCCGAAGACGATCTCCTGCACCACCCGGAGGTGGATGTTCGCCAACTCCAGGGCGAGGTGTTGGCGGATGCGCCGGGCGGAGGAGCGGGCCTGCCGGTCGAGCTGCTCCGACCAGTCGCCCGGGTCGGCCAGCACCGGCACCCGGCCCTGCGACCCGGGCAGCACCGGCGGCTCGGCGCTCGCCCGCCGCAGCCCCTCGTCGGCGGCCCAGCCGACCAGGGCCCGGCGCAGGTCCGCCCCGTCACCCGCGGCGTCGAGCGGGAACCAGCGGGCGTCGGCGAGCGCGGGCACGGCGGCCAGCAGGGCCGCCCGGTGCGCCTCGACGGTGACCGCGACCGGGTCCACCGGTGCGGAGGGCGACCCGACGGACGCTCCCGTGCCCTCCGTCGTCGGCGCGCCCTCCGGCACCGGGGCCCAGCCGCCCGCGCCGGGGGTGACCGCGAAGACGACCTCGACGCCGGCGCGGGCCAGGTCGGCGAGCAGGTGGAGCTCGACGGCGGTGAAGGCCTGGTCGGCGGCGATCACGAAGAGCACCGCCCCGGCCCGGCCGGCGGCGTCGAGCAGCAGCTGGCCGCCGGCCACGCCGAGGGCGTCGGTGTCCGGCGTGTCGACGAGGCTGAAGTGGCGCAGCAGGGGCTCGGGCAGGCTCAGCTCGACCCGGCGCGGCGGGCGCGCGAGCGCCGGCCCGGCGGCCAGCCGGTCGGCGCCGTAGGAGTGGGGCTGGCGGTAACCGGGCACGTAGGCGGCCCGCGTCGGCACCCGGGAGTGGCCCACCACGAGCCAACTGCCGGCGGGCACGGCGAGCATGGCGGGATCGAGCTGGAGCAGGCGGGCGAGCACCTCGGAGCGCCCCGCTCCGGCCGGACCGACGCCGAGCACGGCCAGCGGCTCCTCCGGGCGGGGCTCGGTCACCCCCAGCCTGACGGGCAGCCGCCCCCGGCGGGGCAGCTCCGCGGCGGCGGCCGTGCCGTCGGGCACCTCGACGGCGGGGAGAGGGCCGGGCTTCATCGAAAGCGGCCTCCCGTGGCAGGCGACCGGCAGCGGCCGGCCGCGTGGAATCATCCGGGTCGCACCCCCGAATGCCGGAAGAGTACGGGCGGTCGGGGCCCCGAACCGAACACTTCGAATACTCAGGGGTAACTACGAGACTACTCAACTTCGGTGCGTGACGATGTGCACGCGGACGGATTCCGGTCGATATGCTGCCCCGATGAGTCGGTGGGGTTTCGTCGGCCGAACGGATGAGCTCAACCGTCTGCTGTCGGCGGTGACCAGCGCGGAGGGGCGGGGCCTCTTCTTCAGCGGCAACGCGGGCATCGGCAAGAGCCGGCTGCTGCGCGAGGGAGTGGCGGCCCTCCCCCGCGACGGGTACGCCGTCTGGTCGATCGCGGCCAGCGCCACCACCGCCGCGCTCCCCTTCGGCGGTCTCGTCCAGGTGCTCCCGACCGAGCAGCCGCAGGGCCTCTCCCCCGCCGGCATCCTGCGCTGGGCGGTGGACGTGCTGCAACAGCAGGCGGCCGGCCGCCGGATCGTGCTCGCGGTCGACGATGCGCACCTGCTCGACCCGCCCTCGGCGGCGCTGGTGCACCTGGTCGCCAGGGCCGACAACGCCACGGTCATCGGCACGTCGCGCGACGGCGAGCAGCTCCCGCTGCCGATCCGGGCCCTGTGGACCGACGGTCTGGTCGACCACGTCGAGCTGAAGCCGCTGCCGCCGGCCGAGACCACGCGCCTGCTCTCCGAGATCCTGAACGGACCGGTCGACGCCACCTCCGCCGACCGGCTCGGCCGGCTCTCCGAGGGCAACCCGCTGCTGCTGCGGGAGCTGGTGTTCGCCGCCGACCGCGGGGAGCTGACCCGCACGTACGGGATCTGGAAGTGGACCGGCCGGCTGGAGCTGGCCCCCAACCTGACCGACCTGATCGACATCCGGATCGGCCAGCTCACCTCGGGCGTACGCGGGGTGGTGGAGCTGGTCGCCTTCGGCGAACCGCTCGGCCTGCACCTGCTCAACCAGGCCGCCGACCCGGTGGACGTGGAGACCGCCGAGGAGCGCGGGCTGATCGCCGTGGAACACGACGACCGGCGGGCGAACGTGCGGCTGGCCCACCCGCTCTACGGCGAGGTGATGCGCCGCCGCTGCCCCGTGAGCCGGACGCGGCGGTTGCAGGCCCGCCTCGCCGAGTTGCTGGAGCTGGTCGGCAAGCGACGCCGCGACGACCTGCTCCGGGTGGCCGTCTGGCGGCTCGACTCGGGCACCGCGCAGGACCCGGCCCTGCTGCTCGACGCGGCCGGGCAGGCGTTCGCCCGCTACGACGTACCGCTGGCGACCCGGCTGGCCCGCGCGGCGCTCGACGCGGGCGGCGGCTTCGACGCGGCGGAGCTGCTGGCCACCATCCTGATGTTCGCCGACCGGCCGGACGAGGCGATCGAGGTGCTCGACGCGGTCGCCGCCGACATCGAGGGCGAGCGGCGGCTGAGCCGCTGGCTGACGGTGCGGGGCATGGTCAGCTACTGGGGCCTGAGCCGGCAGTCCACGGTGGAGGAGATCGCGGCCCGCGGGTCGACCCTGCGGGATTCCGCCGACCAGGCGAGGGTGCTGGCCTTCGAGGGCATCATGCGGCTGCACCGGCTGGACACCGGCATCGCGTTGCGGCTCGGGCAGACGGTGCTGGACCGGCCGGCCGCGAGCGTCGCCGCCCGGGAGCTGGCCCGCAGCACGATCGCCCACCTGCAGGCGGCGCAGGGGCAACTGCACCGCAGCGCCACCGCGATCCACCAGGTGCAGGCCGAGGCGGGCCGGTGGCGGGCGGACATGCCGTACCTGCAACTGGCCCTGGAGCTGGCCCGCGGCACCCGGCTGGCGCTCGCGGGCGACCTGGCCGGCATCGACGCGATCGTGGCCGACGAGTTCGCCGACCTGGCCGGCGCCGGGGACTTCCGGCTCGGCACCGGCTACCTGGCCATCCTCCAGGCGTACGCGGCCCGGCTGCGCGGCCAGAGCGACGCGGCGCTGCGGACCAGCCTCGGCGCCTGCGCGGTGCTCGCCACCAGCCGAGTCTACGCGGGACTGGCCCAGGCAGAACGGGCCCAGGCGGCGGCGCTGCGGGGCGACGCCGCGCAGGCGGCGGAGGCGATGGCGGAGGCCGACCGCACCCACGCCCCCGGCATGGTCGTGCTGTACCCGTGGCTGGAGCAGGCCCGGGGCGCGGTGCTCGCCGCCGGCGGCGACGTGTCCGGCGCCGTCAAGCACCTGACCGGGCTGGCCGACCGGCTGCGCGCGGACGGCTTCGCCGGCCACGAGGTGCACGTGCTGCACGACCTGGTCCGGCTGGACCAGGCGACCGCGCCGCTCGGCCCGACCTGCTCCGACGGCAGCCGGCGCACCGTCGCGCAGCGGCTCGCCGAGCTTTCCGAACGCGTCGACGGGGTGCTGCCGCCGCTGCTCGCCCGGCACGCCCGGGCCGCCGCGGGCGGCTCCGCCGACGAGCTGCTGGCGGTCGCCGACGGCTTCGACGCGCTGGACCTGGCCGTCTACGCGGCGGAGGCCACCGCCACCGCCCTGGACCGGCTGCGCCGGCAGCGGTCCCCGGCGGCGGCCGCGGCCCGGGAGCGCCTCGCCGCCCTGCTCGGCCGCTGCGACCTGATCCGCACTCCGGCGTTGCAGGCGGGCTCCCCGGCGCTGAGCGAACGCGAGTGGCAGGTGGCCCGGCTCGCCGCCGACGGCGTCACCAGCCGGGCCATCGCCGAGCGGCTCTACCTCTCCGCCCGCACCGTCGAGAACCACCTCCAGCGGATCTACGGCAAGCTCGGGGTCGCCGGCCGGGCGGAGCTGCGGGCCGCCCTACAGGCGATCCCGGGCCACGACGGCGGCGAGAACGGGTGAACCCTAGGCTGGGGCGGTGAGCACCCTTCGCCCCGCGCTGCTGACCGACCACTACGAGCTGACCATGGTCAGTGCCGCCCTGCGCGACGGCACCGCCGACCGCCGCTGCGTCTTCGAGGTGTTCAGCCGCCGGCTGCCCACCGGTCGCCGCTACGGCGTGGTCGCCGGCACCGGCCGGCTGATCGAGCTGATCCGCGACTTCCGTTTCGACGCCGACGAGATCGACTTCCTGCGGCGCACCGGGGTGGTCGAGGAGCAGGCCGCCGCCTGGCTGCGCGACTACCGCTTCACCGGCGACGTCGAGGGCTACGCCGAGGGCGAGCTGTTCTTCCCCAACTCGCCGATCCTCACCGTCTCGGGCGGCTTCGCCGAGTGCGTGGTGCTGGAGACGCTCGTGCTCTCGGTGCTCAACCACGACAGCGCCGTCGCGGCCGCCGCCGCGCGGATGGTCACCGCGGCCCGCGGGCGGGCCCTGATCGAGATGGGCTCCCGGCGCGCCCACGAGGAGGCGGCGGTGGCCGCGGCGCGGGCCGCGTACCTGGCCGGGTTCCGGTTCACCTCGAACCTCGCCGCCGGGCGGCGCTACGGCATCCCGACCGCCGGCACGGCCGCGCACGCGTTCACCCTGCTGCACACCGACGAGCGGGCCGCGTTCGCCTCGCAGGTCGCCACGCTGGGCAAGGACACCACGCTGCTGGTCGACACGTACGACATCAGCCAGGGCATCCGCAACGCCATCGCGGTGGCCGGGCCGGACCTGCGGGCGGTGCGGATCGACTCGGGCGACCTGGCGGTGATCGCCCAGCAGTCCCGCGAGCTGCTCGACTCGCTGGGCGCCACCGAAACCAAGATCATCGTCTCCGGCGACCTCGACGAGCACGCCATCGCCTCGCTGGCCGCCGAGCCGGTCGACATGTACGGCGCGGGCACCGCCGTGGTCACCGGCTCCGGCGCCCCCACCGCCGGGCTGGTCTACAAGCTCGTCGAGGTCGAGGGCCGCCCGGTGGTCAAGCGCTCCGAGCACAAGGCCACCATCGGCGGCCGGAAGGTCGCCGTACGCCGGCACAAGCCGACCGGCACCGCCACCGAGGAGATCGTGGTGCCGCAGGGCGTGCCCGACCCGCGGCCCAACGACCGGCTGCTCCAGCACACGTTCCTGGCCGGCGGCGAGCCGGTCGAGCGGCCGAGCCTGGACGAGTCGCGGGAGCACCTGCGGCAGTGCCTGATCTCCATCCCCTGGGAGGGGCTGAAGCTCTCCGCCGGCGACCCGGCCATCCCGGTCACGGTCGTCCCGGCCGACTGAAAGGAGCACCAGGTGAGCAACGCGCTGATCGTCGTGGACGTGCAGAACGACTTCTGCGAGGGCGGCTCGCTGGCCGTGGGCGGCGGGGCCGGCGTGGCGGCCGGGGTCACCCGGCTGCTCGCCGCCGAGCCGGACCGTTGGGACCACGTCGTCGCGACGAAGGACTACCACGTCGACCCGGGCGCCCACTTCGGCGACCCGCCGGACTTCGTGGACTCCTGGCCGCGGCACTGCGTGGTGGGCACCCCGGGCTCGGAGTTCCACCCCGACCTGGCCACCGACCGGATCGAGGCGATCTTCCACAAGGGCGAGCACGCGGCCGCGTACTCCGGCTTCGAGGGGCACGCCGACGACGGCGAGTGCCTGGCCGACTGGCTGCGCCGGCACGGGGTGGACCGGGTCGACGTCGTCGGGATCGCCACCGACCACTGCGTACGGGCGACCGCCCTGGACGCCGCCCGCGAGGGCTTCGCCACGACGGTGCTGCTGGACCTGACCGCCGGGGTCGCCCCGGGCACCACCGACGTGGCGCTGCGCGCCCTGGAGGGCGCCGGGGTCACCCTGCGCGGCAAGCCTGTGATCAGGGCCGCATGAGGCGGTAATTCGTTGGCGGGTGTCGTGCCTCCGGCCGAGGATGTCGGGCGGAGGTACGCACCGACATGAACATGAAGCCTTACCGGGAGGCGCTCGCCCTGCCCGGTCTCCGGTCGCTGCTGCTGGTGTCGGTGCTCGCCCGCGTCCCGCTCACCGCCACCGGGGTGACCCTGACGTTCTACGTCGTGCTCGACCTCGGGCGCGGTTACGGCGCGGCCGGGCTCGTCGGCGCGGCGATCACCGTGGGAGCCGCGATCGGCGGCCCGCTGCTCGGCCGCCTGGTCGACCGGCGCGGCCTGCGGCCGGTGCTCGTGCTGACCGGCGTCGCCGAGGCCGTCTTCTGGTCCACCGCGCCGATGCTGCCGTACGAGGTGCTGCTGCCCGCCGCGTTCCTGGCCGGCTCGCTCGCCCTGCCGATCTTCTCGGTGATCCGGCAGTCCATCGCCGCGCTGGTGCCGCCGGAGCGGCGCCGCCCCGCGTACGCGCTGGACTCCATGTCGGTGGAGCTGTCGTTCATGGTCGGTCCCGCGCTGGCCGTGGCGGCGGTCACCGCGATCTCCGCGCGGACCACGCTCTACCTGGTCGGTGCCGGCATCGTCGCCGCCGGCGTCGCGTTCTGGGTGCTCGACCCGCCCACCCGGGGCGGCGGCGAGCCCACCGGGCCGCAGCCGAGGGTGCCCCGCCGGTCGTGGCTCACCCCGCGCCTGCTCGCCGTGCTGGCGGTCAGCGCCGCCGGCACGCTGGTGCTCGGCGGCACCGACGTGGCCGTGGTCGCCGTGCTGCGGGAGAGCGGCGACGTCGGGTGGACGGGCGCCGTCCTGGCCGTCTGGGCGGTCGCCTCGCTGGTCGGCGGCTTCGCGTACGGGGCGGTCACCCGCTCCTTCTCGCCGCTGGCCCTGATGGCCGCGCTCAGCCTCTGCACCATCCCGGTCGGGCTGGGCGGGGCGCACTGGTGGCTGCTCTGCCTGGCGCTGATCCCCGCCGGGGCGCTCTGCGCGCCGACCATCGCGGCCACCTCGGACGCGGTCAGCCGGCTGGTCCCCGCCTCCGTACGCGGCGAGGCGATGGGCCTGCACGGCTCGGCGGTCACGGTCGGCATCGCGGTCGGCGCTCCCCTCGCGGGCGCCGTCATCGACGCCTCCGCGCCGGCCTGGGGCTTCGCGGTCACCGGGGCGGTCGGCGCGCTGGTGGCGCTGGCCCCGGGCGGCGGGTCAGGCGACGGGGGTCGGGACGAGTTCGGG